>JBKKDE010000188.1:0-3870 GCA_046708665.1 Candidatus Zixiibacteriota bacterium
CGATCATCAACATCGCCACGGACTTCGAATCATGTGAGCGTGTCTTAGCCCTCGCCGACCGATTCCCGAACATGTACGCCGTCCTTGGCGTGCACCCCCACGACGCGAAATCATGGGAAGGCGCCAAGTCGGCTGAACGGCTCAAAAAACTTGCGGCGCATCCAAAGGTCGTCGCGATTGGGGAAATCGGGCTCGACTACTATCGCGACCATTCGCCGCGAGATGTCCAGAAGCGGGCGTTTGTCGATCAAATTGCGGTGGCGAAGGAGTTGAAACTCCCCATTGTGATCCACAATCGCGAAGCATTTGGCGATATATTCGACGTGGTTTTGCGCGAGGATGCGTATATGGTCGGAGGAGTGTTTCACTGCTTTTCCGGTACAGTTGCCGAGGCAAAGAAAACAATCGAACTGGGGTTTCATATTTCTGTGAACGGGATTCTCACATACAAGAATGCGACCATGGTTGATGTCGGTCGGGAGACGCGACTGGATCGAATTCTCCTCGAAACAGATTGCCCGTTTTTGACGCCCCATCCTCATCGCGGCGCGCGCAATGAGCCCGGCTATGTTTCGCTTGTTGCCGATCGGCTTGCGCAACTGCGCGGTATCAGTAAGGATGAAATATCGCGTCAGACTGATGCCAACGCGCGGCAGTTGTTTCGTCTTCCCGCCACAGCATCGGTCACCCGCCAATGAGCAACAAACCCCTCAAAGCGCCGCGTCGGAAAGAGGAGTTCAAGACTCCGAAGCCAAAGCTGCGCGCCAAGAAGTCCCTTTCGCAGAATTTTCTCATTGATGGATTAATCGCCGATCGTATTGCCAACGCACTGCCAATCAAGACCACAGACTTGGTCTACGAAATTGGCCCGGGCAAAGGATTCATTACGGAACGCCTCGTCGAAAAAGTCGAGGGCCGTGAGCGCTTGTGGGCAGTTGAGAAGGACAGCCGTATGGTGGGGATGTTGAAGCAGAAGTATCCCACTGGCGGCAAGGTGCGGGTCATCTTTGCCGACGTGTTGAATTTGCCCGAAGACGCCGAACCGCCAAAACCGTCGTGGCTGGTAGGCAACCTTCCATTTGGCATTGGCCACGCCATCCTGACCTGGGCATTCGCACGGGGCGATCGATTCCCCGGAGCCGTCCTCACGCTACAGCGGGAGGTTGTGCGCCGTTTGCTGGCGGCGCCCGGCGACTCAGCCCGTGGAGCATCGTCCGTGTGGTTTCAGTCGCATGCGCGCGGCCAGGCGCTGTTCGATATCCCGGCGCGCGCATTCCATCCGCCGCCTCGAGTTACCTCCACTGTAATGTGGGTCGAATTCACGCCCACGACTCCCGGATTGCGGGAGATACCGGGGATCGAGTACATCGTCCACTGCGCCTTCGCGCAAAAACGTAAGACCCTCGCAAACAATCTGCGCGCTGTGCCCGGGATTACCTCGGCGAAGTGGGATCTTCTCAAGTCTGAATGCACCGATCTGTTGACCCTTCGCGCCGAGCAATTGAGTGCCGCCGACTTCGCGCGGCTGGCGCGTCTCCTTGAACTAACTCCGGAATAACCCCGCACAAATTTGAAGCGCCGCGGCCTCTCACCGGAAGGTATCGGGTGGGGCAATCCCCATGGTACCGGCAGAATTTTCCGGATTGTCAGATTGCATCGTAGTTGACTGTGGGCCTGCGCCCACTGCTGGTGGTCCTCCGGCGGATGATTCGCTGATATAGCCAAGTTCACCGACTATTATGCCATCACCCCTACAGAAACTGTACGCGACTCCGACATTAAACTTGTTGGGTCAGCGGCACCACACTCCCGAACTCTCGTTTGTGTGACTGGCTCTGATCACTACAAACTGTGTCAGCCATTGGCGCATTGATAGGGCGATCGTCTGGATGTGCCAACACTGACACACATACGGTAGCATCGTTACATCACAGATCAACAAGGAGAAGCGCCATGCGTTTCGGCCTTCTACGCGGGTCACGTGCATCGTCGGTTATCATCACGACGATCATCGCTTTGGTTCTTACCGCCGGGTCGCTGTCCGTGGCAGGCACATCGGGAAAGATTTCCGGTGTGGTGTCCGACCAGTTGACCGGCGCGCCAATCGCCGGCGCAGTCGTACGTGTGGAGGGGACCTCGCTTTCGGCTATCACTGACGCCGAGGGCCGGTACACCATACTCAATGTCCCGGTTGGGAAGCATTCGTTGGTGGCCTCGCTTCTCGGGGACGATGATAGCCCGGCTGAGACTGAATTGTTGCTGTTTCAGGCGATCGAAATCACAGATCTCAAAGTTTCGGTCGATCTTGATACACAGACGGATATCACGTTGTCCTCTAATCCGGTGGAAATGGGAACGATCGTGGTAATCGCCGAGCGTCCGGTCGTGATCCGCGATCGTACGGCCTCACTGCGAATCGTTGGGGCGGAGGAGATTCAATCACTCCCCACACGTGGCTACCGCGATATCGTTGCGTTGCAGCCGGGTGTCGTCGTTCGCACGGGCAACTTGCTCAATGTCCGTGGTGGGCGCACGTCTGAGGTGGCGTACTTCGTCGACGGATTTTCGCAACAGGATCCATTGACCGGTATTTCCACAACTCAGATCAATAACAACGATCTCGAGGAGGTCTCAATCGTAACCGGCGGATTCAACGCCGAGTATGGTTGGATCGCCTCGGGCGCAGTCAACGTGACTACGAAAAGCGGAACTGAGAAGCTCTCAGGGACATTTGAGTCGATCACGGATAACTTTCACGGCAGTAATTTCGACTACAATATCTACAGTGCCAGTCTCTCAGGTCCGCTCACTGGAATTACCGATCGCGTGAAGTTCATCGCTTCGGCGGAACGCCGCTTTCTCGGTGATCGTACGCCGTCGGCAATTGATGCAGGAGCTCTCAGCGACGATCAGGAATCCGGCTGGACACTTCGTGGAAAGTTGAACTTCAAGCTGAACGATGCGACAGAGTTCCGCCTGGGCGGGCTATCGTCTGAAGACAGGTGGGACCTCTTCCTGAACGAGTGGCGGTTTAATCCGACGCACTCGCCACGACTCGAAGACAAGAACCAATCGCTGTACGCGACCTTCGAGCACATTGTATCTCCCAAGGCGTTTTATACCATCTCCGGCAACTACTTCATGACCGAGCGCGAGCGCGGGGATGGGGTTCACTTCGGCGATATCTGGGCGTATGGCCGTCCAGGAGTTGGGACATCATTTGATGAGACAAATCTGTTCTATTCATGGGATGACATCAATGAGGTTACCGAAACGGAGGATACTGTCATTAACGGGCGGACGTATACCATTCGCGGTGATGAGGCGGCGATCTGGAACAACTATCTGCATCGCCAATCCTCTTACGTCGGCGGAAAGTTCGACCTGACAACTCAGCTCACGCAGTTCCATGAGTTCAAAGCCGGCCTCGAATTTCAGAGGCATACGCTTCGTCGCTATCAACACCTGGCGCCCTCGCGGATCTGGCTCGAGGAGCTTGGCGGATTCGATGATGTCGATCGCTACGGGTACAGCGTAACGGGTGAAGAAGAGGAAGAGGATGGCCTCCAGGGTGCGAAGCATCCGGTCACGATGGCGGCCTATTTGCAGGATAAGTTTGAGCTGGAAGGCATGATCATCAATGCCGGTCTGCGTCTTGACTACTTTGATGTCAATACGAAGAGATTGCGCAGTGAGACCAGCCCGTTGGATCCGGATGGATTCCTTGACAAGTCGAAGTATCCGAATCCGACACCGGAGCAGGAACAGAAGGCACAGGAATTGGATGATGACGATCTTGAGGACAGCCGTCCTGAGACCGCGGTGTCGCCACGTGTTGGTATCGCGTTCCCAGTGGCTGATGGATCAGTC
>JBKKDE010000189.1:0-9832 GCA_046708665.1 Candidatus Zixiibacteriota bacterium
CCCGAGGATCAACTTCGATGGCGATCTCGGCGTCGGATGCAAATGTGAAAACGCCTTTGAGTTTGTCCCATACTCCCTGCATTTGGGGAATCGTCAGATGCGTCGGTGTGCCGCCGCCCCAGTGCAACTGCAGCAACTGCTTCTTCGATCCGAATCGTGTTGCAACCTGATCGATTTCCCTATAGAGGAAGTCGAGGTAGCGTTCGATCGTGTCCTCGCGTTGGGCGATTACGACATTGCAGCCGCAGAATGTGCAACGATGCTCGCAAAACGGGAGATGGACATACACTGAGAGTCCACGCCCTGATGCCGCGAAATTGTCCAAATGGCGGTTGTAGTCTGCCGCGCCGAAGTCCTCGGTCCAGACCGGGACAGTCGGGTAGGATGTGTAGCGCGGGCCGGGACGGTCGTATTTGCACAACAGTTCCGACGGAACCGAGAGATACGATGGATCACTGGTGAATGTGTTCACGGCCATAATTGTCAGATCAGTCTGGGCGGTGTGGAGTGAACTGTCTCGACCAATGTGCGCATGCTCTCCTCGGGTGTCGACGGTAGGATGCCATGCCCGAGATTGAAGATGTGCGCCTTCCCTGTCGTGTCCATTGTTTCCATGATACGCTTGGCGCGCCGGATAATTGTCTCCGAATCGGCGTACATTGCCAACGGATCAAGATTCCCCTGAATGGCTTTGGCATGCGAGAGGTGATGGGCGGCGGCATTCAGTTCAGTGCGCCAATCGATGCTGACCACATCGAATCCCACTTCGGCAATCACATCGAGCAGATGCGTGGTGCTCGACAGGTAGAGTATCATCGGTACATTGGGCTTCTTCACCCGTGAGACAATCTCATGCATGTGCGGAATCACCCAGCGTCGGTAGTCTTCCGACGACAGGAGACCTCCCCAAGAATCGAACAACTGTACCGCATCTACGCCCGCGTCGATCTGGGCATTCAGGTAGTCTGAGACCGCAACAGCAAGATGCGCCATCAGCTTCTCGGCCAATTTGGGATTCTCGTGGAAGAAACGTCGGGCAACAGTGAACTCGCGCGATGTTGTGCCCTCGATGGCATAGCACGACAACGTGAATGGCGCTCCGGCAAATCCGATAAGCGGGATGTTGGTCGGAAGCGCAAGGCGTGACTGACGGATCCCATCACTGACAAACTTCAGCTCCTTTTCGACATCCAGCTTTTTCAATATGGCCAGGTCAGCGGCGGTACGAATCGGCGCTGACAGGCGCGGGCCACCGTCATCGAAGCTGACCGGAACTCCCATCGGCGGGAAGACGACGAGTATGTCCGAAAAAATGATTGCCGCATCCAAGTCGAATTCGGAGATCGGCGCGGCGGTATCTTGAGCGATCAAATCGGGAGTCGAGCACACTTGCTCGAACGTGCACCGCTGGCGCACCGCGCGATATGACGCCTGATAGCGTCCCGCCTGACGCATCACCCAGATAGGACGGCGGCGCACCATGCGGCCGTAGCAGGCATTTATGAAATCGCAGTCGCGCATCAAGAATAGGTCCTACAGGTCCAATTGGACCTATTTAGAGGTTTCGATTCCTTCCGCAATCACTTCGACTGCGGTCCTTAGCGATTCCGGATCATGCGCAGTCGCAATGAACCCGACTTCATACGCCGATGGCGCGAGATAGACACCGCGTTCCAACGCATGGTGAAATACCCGCTTGTAGCGGTCGGCGGCGCCGGAGTGAATCTCTGAAGGATTTCGCGGCGATTTGTTGCCGCCGAACCAGAACCAGAAGATTGAGCCGACGCGTGTCAGGCCGGCATCATGCTTGGCGAGATCAACGCGTGCACGAATCGCACTCTCAAACTGCTCTGCCTTATGTTCCAGGCGTTCGTAGACGTTTTCGTGTTCGATAACTTCAAGTGTCGCCAGACCAGCCGCCATTGCCACGGGATTTCCCGACAGTGTGCCTGCTTGATATACGGGACCGAGCGGCGCGAGCTTTTGCATGATCTCTCTGCGTCCGCCGAATGCGCCGACTGGCAGCCCGCCGCCGATAATCTTGCCGAATGTCATGAGGTCGGGAGTGAATCCATAGAGCCCCGCCGCACCGGATGCCGAGAGCCGGAATCCTGTAATCACTTCGTCTGAAATCATCAACGCCCCGTGCTTGTGGGCGAGATCGACCAATCCTTGCAGGAATCCCGGCTCGGGAATCACGAGGCCGTTGTTGGCGGCAACCGGCTCTACTATAATTGCGGCGATATTCTGGCCGTACCGCTTAAAGATTGTCTCAACAGATTGCAGATCATTGTAGGTAGCAACCAGCGTGCAATCAGCGAATACCTTTGGCACACCCGCTGATGACGGTGTTCCGAACGTCACAAAACCCGAACCGGCTTGCACCAGTAGATAGTCGGCGTGCCCGTGATAACATCCGGCGAATTTGACAACCAGGTCGCGTCCAGTGAATCCGCGCGCCACACGTACCGCCGACATGACCGCCTCGGTCCCTGACGACACAAACCGCACCATCTCAACCGGCTTAACCCAATCGACTACCTTTTCTGCGAGTAAGACTTCCTCTTCGGTCGGCGCTCCATACGATGTCCCTTTCGCAGCGGCACGTTCGATGGCTTCCAGCACACGCGGATGCGCATGCCCGAGGATCATCGGCCCCCAGGACATGCAGAAGTCGATATACTCATTTCGATCGGCGTCCGTGATGTGGCACCCGTTGGCTGATGCGATGAATCGGGGAGTACCGCCGACTCCGCCGAAGGCGCGGACAGGGGAATTGACACCGCCGGGAATCACGCGATCGGCGCGGGATTTCAGGTGTGCAGAGTTGGCGGTCTGCATCATTGTAGCATTATTCATACTATTGAAATTTAGGTAGCACAGGCATTCAGCCTGTGTGTGCAGGCTGAATGCCTGCACCACCAAAGCACTTCCATTGGTAATTGCTATTCCAGCCACTTCCCCTTCAGAATGTCCCGCAAATGATACGTCAGCACAATCGACGCCCCGGCCCGCGTAATCGCGGTCAGATTCTCCAACACCAAGTCCCGTTCCTGCGCGAATCCATCGCGGACCGCCAACTTCACCATCGTGTACTCGCCCGACACATTGTATGCGGCGATCGGCACATCGACAGTAGTCGCCAGGTCGTGAATCACATCGAGATACGCCAACGCCGGCTTGACCATGATGACATCCGCGCCCTCTTCCATATCGAGCTGCGCTTCTACCAACGCCTCGCGTCGGTTACGGTAGTCCATCTGGTACGACTTGCGATCACCCTTCTTTGGCGCCGAATCGGCCGCTTCACGGAACGGCCCGTAGTACGCGGAGGCATACTTCGCAGTGTACGCGAAAATTCCGGTATTGGAATGCCCGGCGCGATCGAGGACCTGACGAATTGCGCCAACACGTCCATCCATCATATCCGATGGCGCCACCCAATCGACACCGGCTTCAGCAAGCCGGAGTGCCATCTGCGCCAGGATCGGCAACGACTTGTCGTTGTCGATCTCATCGCCGTGTAACACACCGCAGTGGCCGGAGTCAGTGTAGGCGCAAAGGCACACATCGGCGGATATGAACAATTGATCGCCGAACTCTTTGCGAAGCTTTGCGACAGCGCGGACTACCGGGTTCGTGTCAGAGAACGAACTCTCCGCATTCTGGCTCTTCGAATGCGTGACACCGAAGAGCATGATGCGTTTTACGCCCAAGTTCAGATCGGCACCGACCGACTTGACCAGGTTGTCGACATTCTCACGGTAGATCCCCGGCATGCTCGCGATCCCAGTCTTTCCGACTGAATCCTCGCCCACGAAATACGGTTGGATCATGCCATCGGTCGACAAACGTGTCTCGGCGACCATGTCGCGGATGAGTGAATTGCGGCGCAAGCGGCGCGGTCGTCTATTCGTTGAATAGTCCATTGATCACCTCGGCGATGCCTTCCAACGAACGGTCAAACGCTTCATACACAAGTGTGCACCCCAGCGAAAGTAAGGTATCGCTGGTCGCCGGTCCAATGGACACGGTCAAACAATCCTTCAAAAGGGGTCTTTCTGCCAAAAGAAACCTCGCGGCCTGCGGACTGGTGAAGACAGTGACATTGGGGCTGGACGCGACGGCCATTGTCCCGGGCAAATCCGGGTGAACATCCATGTCATAACATTCGAACCGCTCCAACCGGGTGACAGCGCTTTCCAGCCCGACTTCCAAATCGTTTCCGGCTCTGGTGCCGCACGGAAAGAGCACACGGCCAATTTCCCCGCGGTTTTCAAATGCGAATTGCTCGGCCAACGATGCGGCATCGGCAATCTGACCGACAAAATCGACTGTCCAACCCAGTTCGCTCATCGCCCGCGCCGTCTTCTTCCCCACTGCCGCGCGTCGTGTGTCGTCACTCCATGTGGCGCCGTACTGATCCATGAGACGTTTGAACTCGCGAACCGCAACCTGGCTGGTGAACATCACCCACTCGTATGAGTCCAAGTTCGCCAGAGCATTCTTCTGCTGATCTGAATTGCCTGCCGCCCTCGACTTGAATACCGGGACCGCAGTCACTTGGAATCTCTGAGAGTTGAGCGCCCTGGAAAAGTCACCGGCACGTTCTGGCTCGCGCGTGATCCATAGCTGCGCAGGTTCGGCACTGGCTGAAACCGGTTCACCCTTCGCGAATCCGACTGCGGCCTCGATCATGAGATCGTGATCGACTCCACTAACCACCACGCGTCGCGGCTTCTGAGACTCACCGAATCCGAGAAACATCGCCAGTCGGTATCCGTGATCGGTCTTCTCCGCCGCTGTCCCCAGGGCCAGTTGGCATCCACCTTCGAGACGCCGCAAGACGTCGCGTTCGAGATAGACAATTTCGCGCAAATCTACGGAATCCAGTTTTGCGACATCACGAAGCGTCTCTTCGTCGTTGGAACGTATCTGCAGTCCGAGGGCACCCTGTGCCGGCGCAGGCACGAACAATGACTCGGGCAATCTGTAGACATGGAAATCATCGAGTGGCAACCCAAGTCGGTCAAGTCCGGCCGATGCGGCCAGAATTGCATCATACTTCCCGTCGCGCAGCTTGCGCACACGTGTCGGGACGTTTCCACGCAATGGTTCCAGGGCAAGATCGGGACGCAGGTAGCGCAACTGCTCGACTCGGCGCGCCGACGATGTCCCCACTTTTACTCCCGTTTTAAGGCGGAGTGGTTGATCGGCGGCAAAGGCGTCTTCGCGGATGAGCAAGAGATCGCGACGATCGGCGCGTTCGGGAACGGCGGCCAACATCAGACCATCAGGCATGACAGTTTGCAGGTCTTTCAGCGAATGCACAGCGAGGTCAATCTCACCGGCGAGTAGCGCATCTTCGATTTCTTTGGTGAAGAACCCTTTTCCGGTCATACCGACGAACGGTGTCTCGAGATCTTTGTCACCCGATGTGTGGATTATGACTAACTCGGCGTCGACCCCGGCGACCTGTTGCAACAAGGCCCGCACGTGGCGGGCCTGCCAAAGAGCCAAATCACTGCCGCGCGTGCCAATTTTCATAGAGCGTCCAAGTGATTGCCATCCTTGCCGAGGCAGACACCACTTTCGCGCATCGAACAACGATTTGCGGACGGGTGGACAGGGTCTTCGTCACTGCTGCGTTCTTCAACACAGTCGTATCCGGCGAGCAACGAGCAATCTTCACGGCCGATGTCGGTGTGCTGCGCCAGGGCCTCCATCGGCAAATGGTTGCTGTACTGCACAAGTTGACGCACGAAGTGGGCTACGGCTTCGCGATCGGTGGCACTCAGATGCGAAAGCCGTGTCTCGAACAAGCGACGCAATTGCGACTCAGCGTAGGCCAGTCCCTCGTTCAGCGCCGAAGCCATGACCGGCTGGAACGTGCGTTGCGCATTCATCATGTGCGCACGACCGATTGCCTGATCGATGATACGTTCAGCGGAATCGACTGCCCGGAAGCGTTCGCGACGGTTCTCATCGGCTTGTGTGCGGAAGTAGGCCACATCTGCGACTTTGACACTGGCCACTTTCGCGACGGCCGCATCGATATCGCGCGGCACCGCCAAATCAATCATCAGCACACTGTGGTGACCCGGAGAGATTCGTGAGATTGAATCGATGGTGAAGATTGGGGCAGGCGCGCCGGTGCACGTAAAAATGACATCCGCTTTCGTTGGTCCGGAGAGAAATGCGTCAAGCGAGGATGACACTCCGCCAAATTGAATAGCCAACTCGGCGGCCTTCGGCTCGGTGCGATTCACGAATATGAAGTTGGAGTAGGTGCGAAGCTTGAGCGCACCCGCCAGTTTTACGCTCATCGGCCCAACACCGACTATGGCGATGGCTGGATTCTCTATACCTTCGACGTGAGTCTCGATCGAATTCAGAACCAGGTTCACCATCGACACAGCATATTCGCCAAGCGGTGTATCGCGACGCACTTTCTTGGAGACACGGAATGCATCCGAAAAAATGTTCGACAATCGTGGGCCCGAAAGTCCCAATTCTTCGGCCTGCGCCACCGCCGACTTGACTTGTCCAAGAATCTGGGCTTCGCCGACGACCATCGAGTCGAGCGACGAGGTCACGCGGTACAGGTGACGTAGGGCGCGGAAGGCCACTAGCGAGGTGATATCGGATGGTTCAAAATTGACATTCTTGTCACGCAGGAAGAAATCCAAGAGCCGGTTACGGAATTCCAGTCCGGCGGGACGTTCGGATGTCACATAATAGAACTCGGAGCGATTGCACGTATAGACAGGCACCAATTCGGCAAAGTTGCAAAACTCTTTGAGGGCCGCGAGCCGTTCGCGGCGCTGCGATTCCGGGACTACGAACGACTCAAGCAGCGAGAGATTGCCCCCTCGCACCGAAACCCCTATAACTCCGAATGACATCATCTTTTATTCCGTCCCTTTCGCACCTTTTCCATCCCCCGCCGCCTTGTTACAAATATCACAAATTGCGTCCCATGCAAGCCCTTTTTGGGACTGCAATCGTCGTGATTTGTGGTGTTGTCATCGTCATCTCGCCATGCGCGTTGCATTCGCGCCGTGACCAATATACGGACCATCAAGCCCCCCGTAGCACCACCACGGCGTTCTTTTTTGCCATACGAACGGTCCGCGATGCCGATGAGCCATGACGAATACCTAAGTACTACACCGAGAGTACATTGAGAGTCACCTTTGCGACGCGGTGAACTGCCGGAATGACCAACTCAGAAGCGGAGGAGTAACCAGGGTGGTAAGAACTACCATGATCACCACAGCGGTATAGACCTCGGGCGTCACGACAGTCTCGCCCTGAAATGTGAGCCCCACTCCGATACCGGCAAATATCAGCCCTACCTCACCGCGCGGGATCATTCCCAGCCCGACGATCCAGCGATTGACGCGGGGTTTTCCTGTCTGCACTACTCCGAACGAGGATATCTGTTTGCCAACAACTGCCGCGATGGTCAGCATAAGTGCAAACGCGAGCACACTCACGTTGGCGAAGGTGGACAGATCCACATCCATGCCCATCTTGACGAAGAAAATCGGGACGAGGAACAACGCCAGTGGTTCGAGCAGTTCTTCGATTGTGTGTTTGCTAAAGCCGCCCTGGCCACTATAGTGGACTTCCTCCATCACCAATCCGGCGGCGAACGCGCCGACAATTGGCGCCAGCCCGACCTGTGCCGCCACAAACGCCATGGCAAAGCAGGCCGCGAGGGCTGTGATGAGCAGCATGCCATGGACATTCAGATAGCATGCAATGCGGAACATGGGTTTGTACATGAGGCGTCCGAGGATCACTGCGCCCAGGAGAAATAGGACGGCCTTCGCGACCAGCCAAAGAATGGCTGATGACGACATGGCCGTCCCTGAGTCGGCCACTTGTATGGCCCCTGAGACGATTGCAAGAATGAGAAGCCCCAGTATATCGTCGATGACGGCCGCGCCGAGAATGATGCGCGCTTCATCGGAATCCAGCTTGTCGATGTCTTTGAGTACGCGCGCGGTGATCCCCACGGACGTTGCCGTTAGAATTGTCGCCAGGAAAATGTGCACGTAGATGGATGCGTCGGGATAAAACCACACGCCGACTGCCCAGCCCAGCAGGAATGGTCCGACGATCCCCAATAGCGCGACGAGCAGTGACGACTTACCGACGCGCATCATCTGTCCCAGATCAGACTCAAGACCAACCTGAAACAGGAGGATGATAACTCCGACCTCGGCGAGTATGTGGAGAGTATGCAAGTGCGAGAACGTCTCAAACCATCCGAAGCCGATGAGCGTGAGATTGCCGATAACCACGCCGAACAGCAATTCGCCGATGACGGTCGGCTGCGAAAAGCGTTGGGCGAGCGAGCCGCCCAGCTTCGCGCCGACCATAATGATGGCGAGCGTGATCAGCACATTGACGATGTTGTCGCCATCGAGCGAGGACGCAACGCCGGCCGCGCTCGCGCTACCAGACATTCCAACGACCAGGCCCACGGTGACAGCCAACGTCCAGAGCCCGTGCCAGTAATTTGGTGGGGATAGATTACGTTTCATCGAATGTCTGCAGCGATTTGGCCATGAACCAGAACTTGGCCGCATAGTCGTCGCCGAAGAACAATTCGAAATGGTACTTACCATCAAAGGTTGTAAGTCCCTCATCGGTGGTGCCATCCCATGGCAGCGTATACTGCCCCGGTTGTTGCAACCCGAGCGGCAGGACAACAATTAGCTCGCCGGTCAAACTGCTGATGCGTGCCTCGACATTGGTCGGCACATGAACTGTGTAGCGGATGACCGGTCCCATCCAAATTGGGCGCCGTCCATTGACCAGGTAGCTGAGATCGACTTTTGATACTAACTCGGAATGGTTCGCATCTCCATTTGTGACGGACGGCCACGCAATGGCGATGATTGCCGTGCAGACTATGATTACCGTGTTGTGAATCAGACGCATCGCAGCTTTACCCTGCCTTGGGCATATCGGGGCCGATCGCTTGTCCGTTGCTGCCCGGAGTCTTTACGCCATACTCGTACAACTTGTTGCGCAGTGTCCTGGTTGATATCCCTAAGATGTCTGCCGCCTTGGTCTGATTGTTGCCTTCGGATTCGAGTGTCGCAAGCAGCAGCCATTTCTCCATGTCATGAATAGTCGAGCCCACACCGATGGAATTGGGCTTCGGTTTGGGACCGCCAGTTGTCAATTCACGCGGGAAGTCTTCGATTGCGAGAACGTCAGCGGAGGCGGTGACCACAGCCCGTTCGATATAGTTTTCAAGTTCGCGGATGTTTCCCGGCCAACGGTAGTTTTCCAGCATGCGCATTGCGGCATCGTTGACGCGTTTAACCGTCCGCGTATTTTCCTGATTGAAGCGTCGAATAAAGTGCTCCACCAGAGGAGCAATGTCGCCGATGCGTTCGCGCAGCGGCGGCAGATCGATGACGACGACGTTCAAACGGTAATACAAATCTTCGCGAAAGTTGCCATTGGCAACTTCGGTTGGCAGATGACGGTTGGTTGTGGCGACGACACGGACATCGATCGGCACCGGGCGATCGGAGCCGAGACGCTGCACCTCGCGCTCCTGCAACACACGCAGGAGCTTGGCCTGCAACGCAGTGGTCATTTCGGAGATTTCGTCGAGAAGCAGTGTCCCGCTCTCGCACAACTCGAAGAGTCCGCGCTTTTGACGCAGTGCTCCGGTGAATGCGCCCTTTTCGTGTCCGAACAGTTCGCTTTCGAACAGTGTCTCGGGAAGCGCCGCACAGTTGATCGCTTTGAATTGTGCGGCGCGACGATTGCCACGAAAATGTAAGGCGCGTGCAACCAACTC
>JBKKDE010000190.1:0-6576 GCA_046708665.1 Candidatus Zixiibacteriota bacterium
ACGTCCGACTGAAGAGAAGTGAGCCCGCGACCGGGTAGGTCACGGGCTCTTTTCATTTCGGCTTCAAGTCTATGGGCAGGGATCGCAGAATTCCGTGGCCGGATTCGCGCCGCGGAATGCCACGTTGACAATCCGAACAACATCCAAGATATCCGTGGTCGAGGAGCAATTGTTGTCGGTTCTCTCGTAGGGGCATGTGGGGCTGGGATCCGGAGGCGATGTCGCGCCACGGAACGCGACACTGATCGTGGCGACAATATCCTGGGCGTTGAATTGCGCTTGATCGCACACAGGATCCGTGTGGCAATCGCACACGCAAACTGGCGCTGTGGGCGAGAGAAACCATGGAGTTGCGTAGGGACTGGTTTTGAAAAACTCCTCCAAGAGCTGGGAGACTTTCATTCGTCCCGCTGTTGACGGATGTGTGCCGTCCGTGGCAATGAAGTCGCTGCAAAACCATTGCAGAGAGTCGCTATCACGGGGAATTTCGCCGTCGGCGTACAGATACGGACCCCACGCGAACCAAGCGGTGTTCACAACGCCCGCAGTCGAATCGTAGTTCAGCGAATCGAGATCGTTGATCTGCGATTCGATCAGCCAACGCAGGGCAAAGGCGCTCTCGTAGGCATACGGTTCCGGGTTGAGAGGCGTCGAGGCGTAGCCGCCATACGTACGCGAAGACATGAAGATCTGCCTGAGATTGGGGTACTTCTGTTTCGCAACTTGCACAACGTCGCGCAGATCATCGCGCAGGATGACCGCGTGCCCCGGAAACGGACTGGTCGGGCTCGCGTTGGCCTCTTTCATCCAGATGGCCTGCACCTGCAGCGGGGTCAGGCCCGCCGCATGCAGTCGCACGTCGATCACCTGCCAAAATGTTGCTGTGTCATACTTGATTTTCGCGGCCGTTTGTCCCCCTTGTGCCCCATCGACAATGCGCAGGTTTGGGTGAAGGGTGACGTCGCCTGCCACGTCGAGAATGAATTGCGAGAACTCCTGGGTGCAATTCGACATGCCGACGGAAAGCAGGACCCACGATCCAGTTGGTGATGGGACTCCAAAGGTGTCGAGTGCAACGTATGACGATGCCAATTGAAGTCCGGCCGAATCGTGTGATGCAGGCGCCACGTTTGAGCCGCCGGGGTACAGTCCCCCTGGCTCGCCGAGGTATGTCCCCGTCAATTGCGTTAAGGGAACGAGCCCGCGCGTCGTGCTGTCGCACAGCGCGGCCGTGGCGCTGTCATTGTCGAAGCACATGCTGAGAGTGAGCGCTACTCCACAAAGGAACATGCTATGCCGGTGATAATATACTCTCATAATACACTCCATCCTATGGACACGGGTCGCAATACTCTGTAGCGGGGTTGGCCCCTCGGAAGGCGACGTTGACGATCTTCACGACATCCAGCACGCTTGTAAATGTGTCGCAATTTGTGTCGGTGGTCTCATACGGGCACAAGGAATTCGGATCGGGCAATGCAGCAGCGCCTCGAAACGCGACGTTGACGACCGAGACCACGTCCTGAACATTGTTGATGACCTGATCGCAGACCGGGTCGGCGTGGCAATCGCAGGCGCATGTTTCGCAAGCATCACCAATGCCGTTGGAGTTTCCGTCCTCTTGCCCTGCATTGCTGACTAAGGGGCAATTGTCGCAGAAGTCCATGACCTCGTCGCCGTCGGTGTCGATGAGGTCGGGACAGGCAATTGTTATCGAATACATAGAACGGCCATGCGTGCCGGCGACTAGCTTGCGTGTCCCCTGATGGAAATCGAGATCGTGAATCGGTGTCACTGCGGGAATTCCCAGACCAAGTTCGACCCAGGTCGTTCCATCGTCGTTGGTCATGTAGACTCCGAAGTCGGTGCCGATGTAGAGGGCCGATTCGGGATAGTCGGGATCAATGATGACGTCGTTGATCGGGGCATCAAACAGATTCCCGCCGATCGGTGTCCATGTTGCTCCCGAGTTGGATGTCTTGTAGATGTGCGCGGCGTGATCGCCGACTTTGTATCCCGACAGTGTCACATACGCGGTCGCCGGGTCGGTCGGATGCACGGTGACGCGTGTCACCCATCTCCCGGGGAGTCCGGCAGTGACATTGGTCCAATTGTCGCCGTCGTCATCCGTAGCCCAGACATTGGCGTCATCGGTGCCGACGTAGACAACGCCCGGCGTGTTCGGCGAGACACCGATCGTCGTGATTGTGCCGAAGGAGAGATTCCCCGGATCATCGCCATCGGTGAGATCCGGTGAAATCGGTGTCCAGAGTCCGGCGCCGTCTGATGTCTTGTAGAGGAGGTTGGAACCGTAATACAAGACGTTGCTGTTGTACGGCGCCATCTCGACCGGCGTGCTCCAATTGTGACGCTCGTTATTGTAGTCGATGCCATTCATTGCACTCGAGAACGATGAGCCCGTGTTGGTCGACTTGCGCAAATTGCCATTCTGGAATTCCGCATAGATGATGGCCGAGTTGGTATGATCAACAATTGTGAAAAAGCCATCGCCACCGAGAATGCGCGTCCAGTCATTGAGCGCCCCAGTCATTGTCCGCAGGGTGCCGTTGTCTTGTGTGCCACCGTACAAACGGAGCGGATTGAGTTTGTCGATGGTCATCGCGTAGAACTGCGAGTTGCCCATGTTGGCGCGCGGTGCCCACGAATCGCCGCCGTTGCTGGAGAAGGCGACACCGCCATCGCCGCCATTGTAGACTTGGTTCGTATTCGACGGGCTGAAGGCGATCGCGTGATGGTCTACGTGGATATTCTCCGCAACTTCTGCCCACGTGTTTCCACCATCCTCCGACCGGTAGAGCGGTACACCGCAGGCGTAGACTGTCTCGGGATTGCCCGGCTCGCAACGCACCTGCCCGAAGTACCAGCCGAACCCATTGACGAAGTTGCCCATGGAAGCGTCGTTCGTGCGTGTCCAGATTGATCCGAGATCATCGCTGCGGTATATCCCCGCGAAATTCCCTGGGTGCTCGTCGAACATGGCATAGATCGTGCCCGATGCTTGATCGAGAGAGAGCCCGATGCGTCCGAGAATCGAGGACGGCGCCGGAAGCCCGAAGCCGGGTGACACACCACCATTGAGCTTGACCCAGTTTGTTCCGAAGTCACTCGATCGCCAAATCGCGGTTGTCGTGCCGCCTGCCTGCCGTTGGCTTGGGTTGCGCCATCTGTGCCACATTCCGGCGAATACAGTCCCTGTGGACGCGTGAAAGGCGACGTCGATGCATCCGGTGGAATCGTCGATGAAGAACAGTTGTTCCCAGCTCGCACCGCCATCTTGTGAACGATAAACGCCACGTTCGGAATTAAACCCGAACATGCGTCCCGCCACGGCAACATAGAGCGTGTCAGGGCGCAGGGGGTCGATGACGATGCGCCCGATGCTGTAGCTGTTGGGCAGACCCATCTGTGTCCACGTGGCGCCGGCGTCGATGGATTTGTAGACACCTGTGCCCTCGTAGTTATCCGTGGCAGCATTGGCCTCACCGGTACCGGCGTACACGATGTTGGGATTGATCGGATTGATCGCGATCGCGCCGACCGGTTGCGGGCCGATGTCGTCGAATACAGGAGTCCAATTGCTGCCACCGTCGGTGGATTTGAAGACTCCGCCTGCCGCTGAGGCCGCGTAGACAATGTTGCCGTCAGTCGGGTGGACTGCGATGTCGGCGATTCTGCCGGGGATGTTCGTTGGCCCGGAAAAGGTCCATGCAGCCGCCGATGCCGAGGCCTTGTCTGCCGCATCTTTGCGGATCGCCTTCGCCTGATCAAACGCCTTGAGGCGTTCCTCGACAGGGACATCGTCGCCGGGATAGGCGCGTTGGATATAAAACCAATCGTTGGGCAGCGCCTTGGCTTTGGGCATGCGGCCGCGGATCTCGGTGTACTTCTGGATTTCCGAGTAGTGGGCCTGAGACTCGGGCGAGGCAGTCTGGTGTTTCGGAGTGAGCGTAAAGTAGGCAATGCAAACGAGGGCGAGTGCTGCCAAGGATATTGCGATTCGTTTTGTTGTCATTCTCTTCCTTACCGCAGAAGGTGGTGGGTACGGCCATAACTGTCAGGCACAAGGTACGGAGAAATGGGGAATTGGCAAGAGAGGCAGTCAGCCTACGGGCCCACTGACAGTTAGGCGCACCTTCAAACTCTCACCCGACGTTATTCGCGCGGAACTCGCGGATGTAGTCCCATGCCTCTTGCGCGGTCTCGGCGTAGACGAACAAGTCGATGTCTTCGGGGTCGATCGTGCCGTTGTCGACCAGCGCATTCCAGTTGATCACTTGTTCCCAAAACTCTTTACCCATGAGCACGATCGGTAGTGGTGTGATTTTCTGAGTCTGTACGAGCGTGAGCGCTTCGAAGAGCTCGTCCATGGTGCCGTAGCCGCCGGGGAATGCGACCAGCGCTTTCGCGCGCATGAGAAAGTGCATTTTGCGGATGGCGAAGTAGCGGAATTGAAAGCACAAATCGGGTGTGATGTATTGGTTGGGGCTTTGCTCGTGTGGGAGCGTGATGTTGAATCCGATTGATTCGGCTCCAACATCATAGGCACCGCGGTTGGCGGCCTCCATGATACCGGGCCCACCACCGGTGACGATCACGTAATCGATAGAGCCATCGCCAAGGTTTGCCTCCGAAACTATCTTCCCGAAGTTGCGTGCCTCGTCGTAGAACCGTGACAGGCCCAACAGTCGCTCGGCAGCGGTCAATAGACGGCGCAGGCGCTCGTCTTTGGGCTTCTTGGCTACTTGGGCGGCAATTTCTGAAAGACGCTTCTCGGCGGCCGCTCGTTCCCAGATGCGAGTGCCGCCGAACACAACGATAGTTGAGCGTATGTGATGCTTCTGGAGTGCCAACTCCGGCTTGAGCAACTCGAGTTGCAGACGTACCGGACGTAGCTCTTCCTGGCTCAGGAATTCGAGGTCTTCGTAGGCACGAACGTAGGACTGGGAAGTCTCCCACCAGTTGTCGTTGGGCTTGTCGCGTTTGGACATGGCTCGGTATCTCTCCTCTGTGGCGTTCCCGCATGGGAAGGAGCACATAGGCCACCAGCGCGACAAGATCAAAAAAAGCGGGGAGCCAACTGGCTCCCCGCTTGGGTCGATCGTCGCATCTACGCCGCTAGTTGCAAGGCGATGGCGGCGGTGTGTCGCACGGATTGCAGAACTCCGACGCAGCGTTAGCACCGCGGAAGGCGACGTTGATCATCCGGACAACATCGGTCACGCCGGTCACGCCGTCGCAGGTGACATCGGTACGCTCAGCCGAGCATCCCGGATCGCAGTTCGGGGCGTTCCCACGGAACGCGATACCCACAGCGATGACAACGTCTTGGATGTTAACCTTGGTACCGTCACAGTTCGGATCGCCGTGGCAGGTGCAGACACATGAGATCGCGCATTCAATCTGACCGCACGTGAAATATCCGCCGCACGTGGCAGTTCCAGCACAGGTAGCCGCCAGGCAGGTCGCTGTTCCGGGGCACGTCACTGCACCCTGGCATGAGTGCGCATCCCAGCATGTGGCCGCGTGGTCACAGGTCGCCTGTCCGGGGCATGTGTTGCCGCCGGCGCATGTTGCCGCAGTCGTAGCGCAAGTCGCTTGGCCGCAGGTCAACGAGCCGGAACAGGTGTTTTGTCCGGGGCATGTGGAATTGTGCGCACACGTCGCGCTCGTTCCGCAAGTGAAGTGGCCATCACATGTCGCAGTAAAGTGACAGGTCGTCGAGCCTTGGCAGGTCGCGTTGCCCTGGCACGTGTACGCGCCGAAGCAGGTCGTGCTACCTTCGCAGGTCGTGAAGTCGCATGTGGGCTGGTTGACGCAAGTCGGCGAACCCTGGCATGTACCAGTCCAGCAGCAGGTCGGTTGGGCATCACAGGTGACACCGTTTGCGTTACAAGTCGGTGTCTTGGCGCATGTTGCCTGTCCGGTGCACGTCTGCCAGCCGGTGCATGTTGGACCAATCGTTCCGCATGTCGGCATGAATCCGGAGCATGTTGAGGTGCCTTGACATGTCGGCCATCCAGCAGAAGTCGGAGTGCAACAGGTCGGGCTGCCCGGGCAAGTTGCGTTACCCTGGCAGGTCACGAATCCTGGGCACGAATATGAGTCTTTACAAGTCGCTCCGCCGGGGCATGTGTTGGTGCCGCAGGTCGCGGTTCCGGGACATGTCTGCGCGCCATGACACGAGGCTTGGCCAGCGCAGGTTGCGCCGATGGCGTTGCACGAGACTGTCAGGCAGGTCGCGTTGCCCGGACATGTATTCTGTCCCGAACAAGTCGCTTGACCCCAACATGAGAAGTGCGGACCGCATGTCGGATTCGGTGCGCATGTCACGGACGCGCAACTGGCACTGCCCGGGCAGGTCGATCCGCCAGAGCAGGTGCTCATCGGCTTGCATGTGACTTGCCCCTTACAGGTGGTCGAGCCTTTGCATGTCGCGTTGCCCGGACATGTCGAGATCTCGGCGCATGTCTTCGTGTGAATACATGTCGCAGAACCCCAGCAGGTCACAGTGCATGGACAGGTGATGATATCCTGGCAGGTTATTGATCAGGATCA
>JBKKDE010000191.1:0-3330 GCA_046708665.1 Candidatus Zixiibacteriota bacterium
GATGTCACCATCATCAGGATGGCCGGTCCGCCGTTATCATCGTCCGTGATGAACATTCCGATGACTTCCGAATCCTCCATGAGCTTTCCGGCGTGACGATCCTTAACTGCCATCGCTGAGACCACGCCTGGGCTCATTCGTCCCAGCCCGTCGGTGAGACTGCTGTTCGGCGCGGTCGGATTCTGATCAATTCCGCAGCCGATGATGCCGACCGTGAGTACCAAAGCAGTGCCCAGCATTGCCAGACCAAAGCCATGGTGTTTGAGGAACGAGCGCTTCATTTGAGTGCTCCTCCAACAGATATGAGGTTTTTGACGGCGGCCCCGAGTGAGGGGTCGGGTAACTTGTCCTCAGAATCCGCTCTTTTGCGGTAATTGTCAATGGTTTTAGTGGCCATGCTGAGAAAGGCGTAGGATTTCAGCAAAAAAAATGGGCGAGCCGCTTGGCCCGCCCAGGAGAGTGAGTTGTTGGTCGGAATCTCGTTAGTAGACGGCAGGCTAGCGCAACAGCACCATCTTCCGCGTCATCGCAACGTCGGTTGTCGTCATCCGTGCGAAGTAGATGCCCGACGGGATGTCACGGCCGTTGTCGTCGCGGCCATCCCAGATCGTGATGTGGTTGCCAGCTGGTTGAAAACTGTTCTCGAGCGTGGCCACACGTTGCCCGAGTAAGTTGAAGACTGTCAACTGCACGATTCCGTCACGGTCGAGCGAGTATTCGATCTGTGTGGCAGCATTGAATGGGTTGGGGCTGTTCTGGCTCAGGTTCGCGGATGTTGGGACGGCATCCGCGCCCGGCTCATCCAGAATGCCTGAGGACTGGGTTACGCTAATCACACCTGTAAATCCGTGCGGCGTGCATTTGTAGTTGAACGTCCCTACTGTGTTGAAAGTGCGGGTATACTCGCGATTCGAGGTATTGATATTCTGATTCCACAAAACTGACTCGCCTTGCGCCGGAACATGCGTAGTCGTATGCGATCCACCAGTCCAGACCCATGTGATCTGATCCCCCTGCGTGACTGTTCGACTGGACGGGGAGAAGCTGCTCGCATTTACGTTGACGGTAAACTCAGCCGCCTGCACGAAACTTGCTTCCGCCAATCCGGCTAAAAATAGCACCGACGTTAGTAGACCTTTCACGGTGTAATTCATCAACCCCTCCTCGAATTGACTCGAATAGAACCTGCCAATACAGCTATAGTCCTTTAAACAGCAGCAGATACCAAACTGTTCCGTCTCAACTTCGTTCAATACATCGACGACCGCTTGACTCAAGGCGCGTAGGAGGATAACATGACAGCATGGAGGCAATCGTGGTTAGTACCCTAAAGGGAGAATCGATGAGAGTTCGACAAATCGTTGTTGCAGCATGCATTACGCTTCTATGCTACGGAGGCACAGCCAGCGCAAAATTCAGCGACTCGCTCTACATACCCGATATCGAGACGTTCATGCAGATCGGCGGAAACAGCAACCCACAGGTGTCGGTCGATGGTAAGGTCAACTGTTTCACGACGAATCAATCAGGAGTCACCCAGGTCTACAAGCTTCTGCCGACCGGCTGGCCTGATCAGCTCACATTCTTCCCGGATGGCATCAGCTTCTATAAGCTGACCAAGGACGGCAAGTGGATTGTCGCTGGTGCGGCGTGGGGAGGTTCCGAAGAGACGAATCTGCATCTGGTCGAGGTCGCAACCGGACGAACTGAGTCGCTGACGGATATCCGCGATGTTCAAATCGCCGGTCCGCTATGGTCGGACGATGGCACGAAGATCTACTACCGTTCCAACGAGACTAATGGCAAAGACTTCCATGTCTTCGAGCTAGATATAGTTACTCGGGCCAAGCGCGCAGTTCTGACCCAGGAGGGTTTCAACGCTCCGAACACAATCTCCGACGACGGCAAGTGGCTTGTGACCGCGAAGTACCCCTCAAATGTCGATGCCAACCTTTATCTCTTAAATTTGCAGTCTGGCGCAGTCGAGCATTTGACGCCGCATGAAGGCAACGCCCTGTTCAGCGCTGCGGCATTCGCGCCGGACAATTCTTTCATCTACGTGGTATCGAACGCCAACAAAGAGGGTGTCTCGCGGCGGGCGACAATTGATCTCGCATCGAAGACATTGAGCTTTCTCGATGAAGGCACGAAGTGGGATGTCGAGGGGATCACATTCTCCGACGATATGTCGCACATGGCATGGATGGTGAATGAGGACGGCTACGGCCGCATGCACCTGTGGGACATGACCAACAATGTCGCGGTTCCGGCCCCGTTGCTCGATGGTGTTATCGACGGTGGAGCTTTCATTGGCAACGACGCTGTGCTTATCAGCTACAACTCAGCGACAAGCCCTTCTGATATCTGGAGATGGGATATCAAGACTTCAAAGCTTACCCGTCTGACCAACGCTGTGTCCGCGGGCATCGACCGGAGCATTTTCGTAAAGCCCGAGCTTTTGAAATTTCCCAGCTTCGATGGCTTGCAGATTTCCGGCTTTCTGCTCATGCCTCCGGGGAAAAAGAAGGGCGACAAAGTCCCGATGATTATCAGCGCGCACGGTGGGCCGGAGTCGCAGTACCGCCCGACGTTTGCGCGCAGTTTCCAGTATTACGCGTTGAACGGTTTCGCTGTGTTCGCATTGAATCCGCGGGGATCGTCGGGTTATGGCCGCGACTTCCTCGATATGGACAACTACAAGGACCGTTGGAAGTCGGTTCAGGACTATGTCGCGGCGACGAAGTGGCTCGCATCTGAGGAGTATGCTGATCCTGCCCGTATCGCAATCACCGGCGGATCATACGGCGGCTACATGACTCTTGCCTGCATCACGTCGGCGCCCGACCTCTACGCTGCCGCCTGTGATCAGGTCGGTATCGCGAACTTCGTCACATTCCTGAAGAACACGGCAGCGTATCGCCGTCATCTGC
Source organism: Candidatus Zixiibacteriota bacterium (assembly GCA_046708665.1). Taxonomy (GTDB): domain Bacteria; phylum Zixibacteria; class MSB-5A5; order WJJR01; family WJJR01; genus JACQFV01. The sequence goes on from JBKKDE010000191.1 coordinate 2,931, forward strand.
GCGAGTCAGAGTACGGACCACTGTCGGACTCCGCATTCCTCTGGGAAATTTCGCCGGTAGCGCAAGTCGAGAAGGTGAAGACACCGCTCTTGATCATTCACGGCGAGAATGATCCGCGCGTGCCGGTAGGGGAGGCGCGTCAGATGGCCAGGGCCATTTCCGAGCGGGGCGGAATTGTCGATACACTCATTTTCCCGGATGAGGGACATGGTGTCGCCAAACGTCCGAATCAGTTGATTCAGTACCGGCGCATTGTCGACTTCTTCAAGAAGTACTTGCTCGCGCCGCCGCCGGAGAACTGATTACCGCCCCCTCCGTCCTTGCGAGGGGGAGTGCTCTTGACGAATCGACTCACGAGCCAGGTCTCCGTCATTGCGAGGAGCGAAGCGACGAAGCAATC
>JBKKDE010000192.1:0-11262 GCA_046708665.1 Candidatus Zixiibacteriota bacterium
CTTGTGGTATGCCATGGGTCGCGAAGAACGCGCCGAAAGCTTGTTCATAGCCCTTGATGGTCAAGTCGATCCATATTTGCCACTCTACTATCGTGGCCGCATTGCCGCCGACCGCAACGAATACGAAGAAGCTAAGGGATACTTTCGGCAGGCGATCGCGGTCGGTGATTCATTTCCCGATGCCTGGTTGCATCTGGCACAAACATTGTTGAACCAAGATTCACTCAACGCAGCGATTGCGACCGCCAATCGGGCAATCGTGAAAACAAAGGATGCGCGCGGGTTCTGGTACTTCATGGGAATCGCGTTCTCGCGCTCCGAGCAGTATGACTCCGCGATTTACTGGATGGAGAAATTGTGGCAGGAAGATACCTCCGATAGCCGTGTCCAATTCTCCCTGGCCGCGTCGCTCGAGCGTTCCGGTCAGTTCGATCGTGCCGTCTCGATGTTCAAGAGCATGATCGCGCGCGATCCCGATAACAGCATCGCGCTCAACTACCTCGGCTACATGTACGCCGACTCCGGCATCCATCTGGAAGAATCACTCGAACTGATTGGACGCGCACTTCGCGACGAACCCGACAACGGCGCCTACCTCGACAGCTACGGCTGGGCGTTGTTCCGGCTCGGGCGCTTGAGCGAAGCCGAATCGGAAATTCGTAAAGCGTTGATCAGTCTGCAGTCCGACCCGACCATCCACGACCATCTGGGCGACATCCTCGCCGCCCAGGGCCGCAAGGATGAAGCCGCAACCCACTGGCGCAAAGCCCTCGAACTGGAGCCGGAAAGCGCGGAGATCAGGCAGAAGCTGGGGTTGTGAAGAATTGTTGCACGTGTAGCGCAAAGTTAATCTCAGTATGACCTAACCCCGCTTGACAAAATCGCCTCCGACAGCTTTCGTTTCCCCTCAGGTAGGCCAACTCGGTCCTCACGGAGGTGTTACATGTCCACATGGAAGTTTGCGCGGCTCTCTGCCGCCGCAGTCGCAGTTGTTGTAAGTACCTTTGCATTCGTTACCGCAGCAGATACAAACGAGTCGGCGCGTTCCACATCGGCCAGCGCCGCCAATTCAGTTGTTGTCGAATCGCAAATCTTGATGGTCGGTATTCCGGGTTCGACCGTTGGAGTGTCCATTTCCAATTCCGTGCCGATCGCGGGACTTTTGGTGCCGCTGGAAGTCCGTCCGCAGACTCCGGGCACATCCTTGGCGCAATCGTTTACCTACGCGATGAATCCCATCGGACGAGTTGCAAACAGCCCGCTCGGATACGCTGACCCCTCCAATGACTCGTTGTGGCCGGAAGCCTCAATGGTCTTGAGGCAAACGTGCGTACAGTGCACGGTCGCTTGTTCCGGGCCGGTCTCGGGAAGCTATTGCACGACCGACACAACATGTGTCTTTCCGACGGATCCGTACGGGTTGTTCTTCGGAACGGTCAGCACCGGTGACCCGCAAGTTGGGGAGCTGATTACCCTCGACCCAGGGGCCGACCCGGGCACGACTGCGGATGCTTCTCTCCAGATCGCGCTCAATCAAATCGGTTCGTTGCCGGGCTTTTTCGAGATCGACACCGCCTGCTGGCGCCCATCCAATCACATCGGCTACGCTGAGGCCAATGCGAATTTCATTCAGCCCGCGTTTACCAAGGGAGTCATCGAGCTTCGGTGCGATTGTTCCTGCCATGCAGATCCGATATGCGATGGAATCACGAACATTCAGGACGTCGTTAATTTGGTGGCCGTGGCATTCCGCAACGAGCCCTCAGGCGCGCAGCCTTTCTGTCCGCATGTTCCGCAGGATGTCAACTGTGACGACATCGTCAACATCGTCGACGTCGTGATTATGACAGATGTGGCGTTCCGTGCCGCCGACCCGAGTGCGGTCTTCTGCGATCCGTGCGCGCTCTAAGCTCAGTCTTTCAGTTGCCCGACCACAGTTCCTGACTTTACTTGCCCGGCGTGAAGATGACATCACGCGCCGGGCAGTTCATTTGTGTCGTGGCAATCGCCGCCGGGGCATGGATCTTGACCGCGTGTGCCCAGCAGGGAGCACCTCAAGGCGGTCCACCTGATAGCACACCGCCGACTGTGGAGCTAACTGCACCCGCATCGGCCGACGTGTTTGTGGGGCGGGATCGTGGACTGACTCTGGAATTCACCGAACCCATCGAGAGAGCCACGCTCGAGAATGGTCTCACGCTGTCCCCATCCAGGCGCGGCGCTCCGGAGTTCAAGTGGTCGAACGGATCACGACACGTCGATATCACCTGGGCCGACTCGTTGCGCGACAGCACCACATACCGTGTGACGGTCACCAACCGCGTGGCGGATCGTCGCGGCAACAAACTCGCCGAACCGTACACGTTCGCATATTCGACCGGTGATCATGTTGATCGTGGGGAGATTCTCGGTCGCATCCGTCCCCGAGAGGGCAAGCTCGAGTCGTTCGATGTCTTCGCGTACCGTATCGAATCCATGCCCGACACATTTTGGCTGAGCACCCCCGACTACGCGACTCAGTCAGGCCCCGAGGCGCGATTTCAACTGCCGTTCCTACGCGGAGGTGTCTATCGCCTGATGGCGCTCACCGATGCGAATCGCAATCAGCGACTTGATCATGGTGAACAGTTCGCACTCGCAACGCGCGAGCTCACAGTTGGTGACGAGATTCCTGCCGATAGCATCGATTTATTCCCAACCCTCCACGACACAGTGCCGTTCACGATCAAATCCTGCGCGGTAACAGGCCCACGCCTGATCACGCTGGTGTTCTCCCACCCACTCGATACAACTGGGGCTTTAGGGTGGTCGATCAATTCGGTCGATTCAGCCACGGGCACGGCAGTTAACCACGAACGGCTCATCCCGACGCTAAGGCGGCCAAGTGCAATCTCTCTCGATGGGGATTGGACGGTCGGCCAGGTTTACTCATTTGCGGTTGAGGGGATATGGGATCAACGCGGCCAGAGGATTCGCCCTGATACTTGCCTCTGCGTGTTCGCCGCACTTGCTGATTCGATCGTGCCATCGATTGAGTCGGTTTTCTTGCCATCCACTGCCGATGCCTTGACCACTAAAGACGCGCTGCTCTGGGTATTCTCCGAACCGATCGACACGATCAAGCTTGAGGGTGGGGTACACGTTGGCGACACCGCAGGTGCTGCAATCGTCGGTGATCTCTTCTGGCGCGATGCCCAGACCCTGGCATTTCGGCCTCGGACCCCGTGGCCTGATACGACGGAGGTGGTTGCGACCATCGATTCCACATTGCTCGCGGATCGTCAGGGAAATCAAGCAGGGGCGGGAATCTACAAGTGGCGGCTCCGACCACTTGGCGAGGAGTCCTTCGGTGCTATTGAAGGACGCACGGAAACGTCGCTCTCAAGCCTTCCGGATTATTGGATCGAAGCGCGAGAACTCGGGAAATCCCGTTCGACCCGCATCCGCATGTCCGGCCCCGGTCAGTTTACGCTGAACCTACCTGCCGGACGCTGGCAATTGGGTGGATTCATCGACAGCGACGGCGATGGCCGTTGGTCGCCGGGGTCGCTGACGCCGTTCTCGACACCCGAACTTCGCGCAGCTCCGAGCGACACACTCGATGTTCGCGCCCGCTTTACGCTTGAAGACATCATCCTTCGCTTCTGATTCACAACCTGTCAGGCGAAGCGCGCCCAATTCGGAATGACAATCTCAACATAGGAGGATTTATGTTTTCCGCGCAGTCGTGGGAGGAGTGGCAACCGATTCTGTTCGAGCATGGCGCTTCGGCGACACTCGCGTTGGTGCACATTCTGGTTATCGTTGTAGTCGGATGGTTCGGGGTGCGGGCGCTTAAGCGCGTCATCTCCAAAATGGAAGTGTTCCTGATCAATCGGGACAGGAACGAAATGTCGCACGTAGCGACCGAGAAACGCGTGAAGACGCTGACCGGGCTGCTTCGCACCGTGGCTACAATGGGAGTCTGGACAATTGTCATTGTCAGTGTCCTCAACGAAATGGGTATCAACATCGGCCCGATCCTCGCCGGAGTCGGAATTGCCGGACTTGCCGTCGGCTTTGGAGCGCAAAACCTGGTCCGCGATGTTATAAGCGGGTTTTTCATGATCCTCGAAAACCAGGTGCGTGTCGGCGATGTGGCAGTCGTGAACGGTACCAGCGGTCTGGTCGAATCGATCTCGTTCCGGACGATTGTCCTCCGCGATATCGCGGGAACCGTTCACCTTTTCCCGCACGGCTCCATCACGACTCTCGCCAACCACACGATGTACTGGTCGGCATATGTCCTCGATGTCCCCGTTGCCTACAGCGAGGACATCGATCACGCTACCGCGGTTATGCGGCAGGTTGCCGACGAGCTCACCGCCGACCCCGATTTCACCGACAAAATCATCTCACCAATCGAAATCTTCGGCGTCGACAGCTTTGGTCCCTCAGAAGTTTTGATCAAAGCCCGACTCAAAACCCTCCCAGCGGAGCAGTGGACAGTGGGACGGGAATACCGGCGTCGCCTGAAGTATGCCTTTGACCGTGAGGGTATCGAAAACCCATCACCGCAACGCCGAGTGCAGATCACAGGGGCCAGCGGACTCTCGGGTGCCATCGCCGGATCTGCCGGCGCCTGAACGCCAGCGATTTTGGCTCCGAGCGAACTTTTGTCTTGCGGCGGGCTGGGATTTTCGCATCGTGCCATTACAGGACGTGCGATCGTCCTCGTAAAAGGGGGCTCTACCAATGCTCGTAATCCGCACCCGGCCATTGCTGGGACTCTTGGTCGCAACATGCATCGGGGTTGGCGTCTCCTCACAAACGACGATTTCGGAAGAGATCAACGTCGGCGTAATTGATGTCCTGATGAAAGACGGACGTCAGGCGCTCGAAGACCAACGTTACGCCGAAGCGTATTCCCGCTTCACGGAAGTTCTCGCGCTGGACTGGAATCACCCGCACGCCTATGAACTCTTGCAGCAGGCACGTACCGAGCGCGACCATGCACTCATGCGTTGGGAAGGCGATGCACGCAACGCCGAATCGCGGCGCGACCTGAGCAAAGCCAAGTGGATCTACGAACGCATCCTCGGGGAAGACTCGACACGCGAAGATTTGCGCGACAGGGTTCGTCGCTTGGGGCGGCAGCGCGACGCAGCGGAGTATGTACGAAGCGGCATGGAAAAGTTCATTCTTGATGACTTCGCCGGAGCCCAAATCGATTTCGAACAGGCGCTGGCCATCAGCCCCAAAGACACACTTGCTTTGCAGTACCGCGACCGTACCCGCCAGAAGATCGCCGCGTCGGGTTCGCTCGCCTCAATTCAGGACAATTCCGAAGCGTGGGGCCGTTACCTCGATGCGTTGCGCAAACTGCGCGCCGGGGAACTGGCAGCAGCCGAACAGATTTGGACAGAGCTTTTGATCCAATATCCAGGGAACGACAACATTTTGTCCAACCTCGACCAGGTGCGCAGACGGCTTGGAAATGGCAGCCCGATCGCCACTGATGACGAATGATTTTCACTGACTATACATCGGAACACTACGCCGCTTTTGCCGCCTCGCAAGAGTCGTTGGATGAAGTACGCGAGTTTGTCCAGACAGCCCTGTCCACCACAGAACTCGGTAAGAAAGCGATAGCCGGACTTCTTCTCGCGATAGAAGAGGCGGTCAGCAACATCGTGCGTCACGGCTACCTATACGGCCCCGGACGTCTTCGGCTGCGGATCCGCGCGACGCGTCGAATCGTGACGATCACGCTACACGATACCGGCAGGGCCTATGAGGTCAATTGGGATGAGAAGCCCGATGCCAAACAGTTGGCTGAGACTGGACGACGCGGCGGGCTCGGACTCATGCTCATTCGCAAAGTCACCGACGCGGTCGACTACAAGCGTGTGGGCGACGAGAATATTCTGACACTGACCAAGCACATCGGCATGCCAGACACGCACCGCGGCCACCGCGCCTTCTCCCTGCGCGTCGCGACCATCGGCATGGCCTCGCTCGTGGCCGTGACCTTGATCGTCGCGGGGCTTTTGTACTTTCGCAACCGCGGCGAAATCAAGGTTGCGTTCACTGGGCGCTGGCAGGAGTTCGCGCGGGCGGCGACCGCGTCGGCCACCCAACACATGCTCAACGAACGCTCAGATGCCGAGTTTGATCAGTTGATCGTCGGACTCAAGCAGGCGCAACCTCATATTCGCTATCTGATCATTGTCGATGTTGAGGGGCAAGTTCGCGCACATTCGGAGAACCCCGAAGAGTTGCACACGAGCTATGTCGCGCCTTCCGGCTCCGCGTACTCCGTGACCGGTGTCTGGGAAGTCGCTGACTCGACGGGACCGCTGTATCACTTCGCTGAAGTCATGTACATCGACAACCGGACTGTTGGTAGTGTTGCGCTTGGTGTGAATTCGCAGGTCCTGGACGCGCAATTGTCGTCGGAAATGTGGCGCGTCTTCTTTGGCGCGCTCGGTGTCATCGCTATAGGAGGAATTCTCGTGGGACTTATTGCATTCTTCATGGGACGTCCTCTCCGCCGTTTGGGGGACATGCTTCGCACCGCCAAGGCACAGGGGGCTGTCGCGAATATTACACCCGGATCCGCGCCCGAAGAAATCGCTGAGGTCGTGACGGCCATCAACGAAGTGACCGAGGCCGTGGCCCGCACTGAACGACAGATCGCGCGGCGCGACATGGCCAAACGCGAAATGGAACAGGCCGAGCAATTGCAACGCGCTCTGTTACCATTGCGATTGCCGGACATTGCGGGATACGAGGCGCAGGCCGCTTACCGTATGGCGCAACATGTCGGCGGTGACTACTACGACGTTATGCCTGTTGACGGAGCCGACGGACTGTGGGTCGTGCTCGTTGCTGATGTCGCGGGGAAGGGGTTTCCGGCCGCGTTGGTCATGACAGCGATTCGTACGGCCATGCGCATACTTGCGCCGGCACACCGTGACCCCGTGGAAATTCTCCGCGCGCTGGACTCGTATCTTGCGCAGCATCATCCCGGAGGGCCGTTCGTGACCGTCGTGTGTGGTGTGCTTGATACCAATACAAACACATTGACCCTCGCGTCGGCCGGTCATACTCCGGCCCTACACCGGCTCGCCAATGGCGGAACTGTCTTGCGTGTGAATCCCAAGGGACGGCCCGTGGGAGTACACATCGGTGGAAAGCACAATGAAATCACACTCGGATCGCAGGCCATCGAATTGGCGGAAGGCGATTCGATTGTTCTATTCACTGACGGCCTGACAGAAGCGCGTGACCGTTCGGGCGACGCATTCGGTACCGAGCGCGTGGAAGAACTTCTGCGGGCCAAAAATCCCGATGCCACTTCGATGATGGACTCGATACTGAACCGGCTGAACGAGTTTTCCGAGGGTGGTTCCGCTGAGGACGATGTCACTCTCTTGGTCCTACGCCGACGCTCCCAAGCGGATGCCGCCCCAAGAGCCAAGCAGGAGATCGTCGAAATGTTCAAACAGAACATAGCGGCGACATTTTAGTAACACGCTGTTATGCAATCGGTTAACTGACAAGATTCCATTCCGCAAACTTCCCGCCCCGTTGAGCGTAAAAGTATTAGCACTCGGAACCATCGAGTGCTAATTTTGTTGGAGAAGTACTTTGGTGGCATGGGATTGGAAGGATTAGCCCGGCTTGCCAGGCGGTTGCTAAAATGGGTTTCGATCAACTTAGTACACGCGAACGCGAGATTCTCAGGGTCCTGATCGATCATTACATCGCCAGTGCCGAGCCAGTTGGTTCGCGTGTGCTGTCGACACGTCATGGCTTGGGGCTGTCTCCCGCGACGATCCGCAACACGATGCAGGATCTCGAGGAGATGGGGTTAATTCGTCAGCCGCACACCTCAGCAGGGCGTGTGCCGACCGATGAGGGATACCGTACCTACATCGACAATTTGATCGAACCGACACCGATTCCCGATGAGCTGGCACGTCGCTTACGGGAAGAGATCGCCGCGGCATCGAAGCGCGCAGTTGATGACATTCTCGAGCAGACAGCGCATGTGCTTGCCAAGGTCACGGCGCAAATTGGCGTGACATTGGCACCGAGCCTGGAAAGCGGTGTCATTTCTCACATCGAGCTGATTCAGGTGGCCGAGCGCCGTATGCTGGTGGTGGTCGGAGTGCAGACTGGCCTGGTGCGGACTTTGCTTCTCGAAGTGTCGACCGATGTCGACCGCAAGGCGATCGAGTCAACCCAATTCGCATTGAACGAGCGGCTCGCGGGGCAATCGTTGGGATCGTTGCGAAAGCTGCTGGCCGAACGGCTCGGCGACGATTCACGCGCCGATGCCCGGCTGGTGAAGATGTTCGTGGCGGCGGCCGACGAAATCCTCGAACGGCCTGCGACTGAGGCGTTGCATGTCAACGGCACCTCGAACTTGTTCAGTCAGCCGGAATTCGCAAACCATGAGACTCTGGGCGGCGTATTGCGCGTGATTGAACAACGCACGCCGATTGTTGATGTTCTGCGTCAGCGCGGTATGGGTGAGGGGATTGTGATCACCATCGGCAGCGAGGTCAAGCTGCAGGGCGCCGAAGGATGCTCGCTTGTCTCGGCGGCGTACAACACCGGACGCGTCCGCGGCACGATCGGGATCATGGGGCCAACGCGCATGGAGTATGCCAAGCTTGTTTCCATAGTCGATTATGTCGCACGTGTGCTTTCAGAAGAAATTGAAAAATGAGCGATCAAGAAAACGACATGACAGAAGAGACCGAAACGGTCGAGTCGGCCACGGGAGAAATACCGGTCACGACTCCGGCCGATGATTGGAAGGACCAATATCTTCGCCTGGCCGCCGAGTTCGACAATTTTCGCAAACGGACCGCGCGCGAGTATGGCGACTTGGTGCGCAATGCCGAGCGATCTCTCATCGGCGACCTGACTGAGGCCTACGATGATCTGGTTCGCGCTCTGTCTGCCGATCACAAGGGCGAGTCGGTCGAGCAGTTCGCACAGGGGGTAGAACAAATAAAGGCAAAGTTCTGGCGGTCGCTCGAGAAACGCGGACTTGAACGTCTCGTAACGGTTGGAAGTAAGTTCGACCCCGAAGAGCATGAAGCCCTGGCGCGCATGCCCTCGGATGATCACACAGAAGGAATCGTCGTGCAGGAAATCGCTCCGGGATACAAACTCGGTGGCAAAATTCTGCGCCACGCGAAGGTTGTCGTATCGGCAGGGAAATCAGAGTAGCGGCATGCATTTGATGTGCCCGCTCAGGACACAGACAAAAGGAGAGAAATCATAATGGGCAAAATCATTGGCATCGATCTCGGCACGACCAACTCGTGCGTCGCTGTCATGGAAGGCGGACAGCCGACAGTCATCCCGAATGCTGAAGGCGGACGTACCACGCCATCGGTTGTCGGATTCACGAAAGAAGGCGAGCGCTTGGTTGGGCAGATCGCCAAACGTCAGGCGATCACAAACCCCGAGAACACCGTGTTCTCGATCAAGCGCTTCATGGGCCGGCGTTACAACGAAGTCAGTTCGGAAATGAAATTGGTGCCCTACAAGGTCATCGACGCCCAAAGCGGCGAGGTGCGCGTGAGTGCCGGTGGACGCGAATATTCGCCACCGGAAGTCTCGGCGATGATTCTGCAGTCACTCAAGAAAGCTGCCGAAGACTACCTCGGCCAACCGGTGACAGAAGCTGTCATCACGGTACCGGCATACTTCAATGACTCGCAGCGTCAGGCGACCAAAGATGCGGGACGCATCGCCGGTCTCGACGTTAAGCGCATCATCAACGAGCCGACTGCCGCATCGCTGGCGTATGGCTTGGACAAGAAGAAGGATGAGAAGATTGCTGTCTACGATTTGGGCGGCGGCACATTCGACGTCTCCATGCTCGAACTAGGCGACGGTGTCTTCGAAGTCAAATCGACCAACGGCGACACACATCTCGGTGGCGATGACTTCGACCAAAAGATCATCGACTGGATCGCCGAGGAATTCTTGCGCTCCAACGCCATCGATCTCCGCAAGGACCGCATGGCGCTTCAGCGTTTGAAGGAAGCCGCAGAGAAAGCAAAGATCGAATTGTCGAGCACGATGCAGACATCGATCAACCTGCCGTTCATCACCGCGGATCAATCGGGCCCGAAGCATCTCGACCTGACGCTCTCGCGCGCCAAGATGGAATCGCTTGTTGCTGATCTCCTGCAACGAACTGTCGATCCATGCAAGCAAGCGTTAAAGGATGCTGGCTGGTCTCCGTCCGATGTCGATGAAGTCGTGCTTGTCGGCGGCATGACGCGTATGCCCAAAGTGCAGGAGATGGTCAAAGAGATTTTCGGCAAAGACCCGCACCGTGGCGTGAACCCCGATGAAGTCGTTGCCATCGGCGCGGCGATTCAGGCGGGAGTGCTTGCTGGCGATGTGAAAGATGTTCTCCTTCTCGACGTCACTCCCTTGTCGCTCGGTATCGAGACGCTTGGCGGCGTCATGACCAAGCTGATCGATCGCAACACGACCATCCCGACCCGCAAGTCGCAGATCTTCTCGACCGCATCGGACAATCAAACTGCGGTATCGATTCATGTTCTTCAGGGCGAGCGCGAAATGGCAATCGACAACCGCACCCTTGGGCGATTCGATTTGATTGGGCTCCCGGCCGCGCCACGCGGCGTGCCGCAGGTCGAAGTCGGATTCGACATCGATGCCAATGGCATCGTCCACGTGTCCGCCAAGGACATGGCATCGGGCAAAGAGCAGAAGATCAAGATCGAGTCTTCAAGCGGACTGACCGAGCAGGAAATCAAGGCGATGGTCAAGGACGCCGAGTCGCACGCCGACGAAGACAAGCAGAAGAAGGCATTGATCGAAGCGCGCAACAAGGCCGACCACATGGTCTACACGACCGAGAAGACGCTCACCGATTTTGGCGACAAAGTCTCGGCGGACGAGAAAAAGGCAATCGAAGACGCGATTGCCAATGTCAAGTCGGTGCAAACCGGCTCTGATGCAGCCGCGATTGATGCGGCTGTCGCAGAGCTGACCAAGGCCTCGCACAAGCTGGCTGAGGAGATGTACAAGCAGACTGCGGCAAGGCAGCAACAAGCCGAACAGTCGCAAACAACCAGCGGCCCGTCAACCGATGAGCAGGCGAAGCCGACTGGCGACGGTGCGGTTGATGCCGAATACGAAGTGGTCGACGACAAAGATAAGAAGTAGATTCGAATTACATGGGAGGGCGAGGCTCATGCCGAGCCGTGCGCGTATGGC
>JBKKDE010000193.1:0-4458 GCA_046708665.1 Candidatus Zixiibacteriota bacterium
CGGAACCCGAAAAACGCGAAGTGCCGCTTGATCTGTTCCCCGCTGGCCTTCTGGATGACGTGACAACATCCAAAACGTTTACACCTGACAAGCCGGGTAACTTTAGCGGCGGTCTTGTTGACTTATCCACCAAAGAGTTCCCGAGCCGCCTAATCTATAACATCTCGATTGGGCAATCTTACAATTCTCAATCAACAGGTAAGGACATGCTCTCCTATAGCGGAGGGAATCTGGATTGGTTGGGGTTCGATGATGGAGCCCGTGAGTTGCCAGACGTTGTGGCCTCAGGAGATTGGGGATTCGTAGCCAATGATGAGGTACAGAAGGCAAAGAACGAGCGTGCCGCAGAATCTTTGAGTGACGTCTGGACCCCCGAAACGCGGAGAGCGCGACCCAATCTGTCGTTTGGAGGAAACGTCGGCAATACGTACCTCATTGGTGAGAACAGCAAGCTTGGGATGATAGCGTCGCTCAGCTATACCAATTCATACAAGATTCGCCGCGATCTATACGCCTACCCAGGCGCCTATAATTACAGCATCGATCGCGGGACACAGTCAGTGCTTTGGGGTTCATTGGTGAATGTGACTCTAGCGTCCGGCGAGAGAAACAAGCTGTCGTTGAAAGGGCTTTACAATCGCTCCGTGGACGATGAGGCGCTGTCATTGTTCGGGGTACCGTCGGGAGGCGGATCCGATTTTGTCAGTGAGGATCGCTTGCGTTTCGCACAACGACACATTGCAACCTTGCAGCTCTCCGGAGAACATCAAGTAGGATTTCCATTTGCTTCGACCGTCGAATGGCGCGCCCAACGCGCTCAGGCGGGACAAGACGAACCAGATACTCGCTCCAATCGATTCACGTATCTCTACGAAACCGAGGACAGTCTCTCGAAGCATTTTGAGCAGATGCACTACAGCGGAGTACACCTATTCCAAAAGGTGGATGACGACGACGCCCACTTTGCAGTGGATTGGATCGTGCCTGTGACTTCGGGGGTGAAGCTAAAGTCAGGGTTGCTCTTTCAAAACAAGACGCGTTTGGCCGAGACACATCGTTATCGGCTCTTCAGCCGCGGGCAGGCACCGGCACAGGGCAATGGTGAAGACATTTTTACCAGCGATAACATTGGGACCGACCCTAATCAGTACTATCTGGAAAACCTGACATTTCCCGATGATCCATATGACGCAACCGAGCACACATTTGCAAATTACGCCCAGCTGGAAGCTGATGTGATTGGTGGCTTGAAGTTCATCGGCGGGGCTCGCCGCGAGGCGTATGATGTAGCCCTTCACACGGGCTCGCGCGCATCAGCCGACAGCAGTGTACTTGTCGCTCGTGACGAAGAGGATTGGATGCCGATGGCCAGTCTAATCTATTCCTTCTCCGAGGAGTCGAGGTTAAGCGGAGTTGTCCTCAGGGGCGTTGTTAGCCGGACTGTTTCCCGTCCGGAATTCCGCGAGATGGCGCCTTTCTTCTTCCAAGACCTCGCGTCTGGCCGTCCGACGTTTGGCAATCCGCTGTTAGAGCAATGCAATGTCGTAAACTACGATTTCCGGGCCGAATACTTCCCATCGCCAGGTGAAGTATTCGCCGCCACTGTGTTCACAAAGTCTTTCGACAATCCGATCGAGCAATATGTGATCGGTTCAGGGACTTCCACGTTGATGAATAGTTATAAAAACCAGCGTGCCGCAAAGAATTACGGCTTTGAACTTGAGGGCCGTCACCAGCTCTCATTCATTGGCCCCGCACTCTCGAACTTCGCTCTTGGAGGAAATATCACCCGCACATTTGGCGAGGTGACAATCGATCAGAATGATCTGGTCAATCCTACCGAGAAACGGCCCCTCGCGGATCAGTCAGAGTGGGCTGGAAACGCGTTCCTTGCCTATGGGAGCCGCAGTGGTGGCACCGACATTACGCTCAACTACAATGGCTTCTCACGACGACTCCGTTATGCGGATGTCGCTGAGAAAGAAGACTGGTACCAGGAACCGCAGCATATGCTGGATCTGGTGATGTCGCACAAGCTACGATCGGACTTGTCGGTAAAGCTTGCCGTTAAGAACATTCTTAGCGCGAAGTACCAACTCACTCAGGAGCAAGTTGACGGCAACTGGGCGGGTACAAAGCAAATCCTAGAGGAGTATGAGATTGGATCCACATACTCAGTCGGATTCACTTACGGCCTCTAATAACAAACCCACATCAGAACATTTACGGGAGCCCCGCGAGTGCGGGGCTCCCGTTCGTTTGGAGCACCAAGGTGTGAGGTGCACCCTTGGGACACGAGGCCGAACAACGTTAGGGTCGTGCTAACACGTGCGTACGTGATATGAAGGGGCGACCTCACTTCCGGGGCAACAGTGTCACCTCGATAGTGCAACGTGGTCAGCGGAAGACCGCGGCGTTCCTGTTTGGAGCAGTCCGCTAACCCGGAGATTTCCTTGCGTGAGGAGATCGATCGCCGGGCATTGGATGGAAGACTCAGCCCGGCGACTTATGCCGCATCAAAGGCGCAGTCGAGGCGGGCAGCATAATGTTGGGCCGTCTTCCGTCGGAGACGTCTACTCTGAGCTAGTCAATGTAGGCCGCGAGTTTGTAACGGTTGCCATCAGAGATAATCTCACCAAATATGGGCAGTATCTTTTCTTGACCGACCGAATCGCGGACTGTTGCGACGGTCCGCCTGTAGACGGTGAATGGACCGAATGTTTCCAATGGTGCCGGGAAGTCAAGATTCACGAGTTCGTAACGAAGACCACCGTAGTCGTCGAGTGCACGTCTCAATCCTTTGATGTTTGTCTGGATCATCATCCCATAGACAAGATTGAGATCGATCATCTCCTTGGGCGCCTTTCCCAACGGATGGTTGGGGATGAAAAGGGAGTCGTGTTCATACCGGGTTATCCGGAGTGACTGCATGCCGGCGGTATCCAAATCGTGCAGATATTCCAGAGCCAGCGAAATCAATCCCTCTGGCGAATCGGCCCCGCCTGTCAACAATGATGGTTGCCGTTTTCCGCATTGAATGATGGTGAGGACTGCGAGGCCCACAAGCGCCATTCTTGTCACTGCAATTCGGTAACGCTGGATCACGTGGTCTCTCCCGTGGCTTGCGATGATTGAGTGCCTCAATTGAGAATATACGAAACGCTCGTACTCGCGTACTCATTCAAAAAGTAAAACCGCCCAAGTGGGAGAGTCCACTTGGGCGGTTTGAATCAAATCACTTAAGTCGTTACCCTGAAACTACTCTCCTGTCATAAGCCGGACGTCTAGAACTGAGCCCAATTCGTCCAGACATCGTACCACGGATTTGGATCACCCTCGTCGATCGCACCGACGAAGCCATTACCTGCCGCATCGAATCCGGCGGGAAGGACGACGGTTGAACCAGAAGATGCAATCCATGTGGTTGGGAGCGATCCCGCAAGTGGGCGGAAGTCGCCAGCGCCTGTCGTGAATCCGGCATCCGTGTAGCCGGTCGGGCCCGTGAGAATACCGGCCATTGGCAACCCGGGAGTCGGAACGTTCGGGTTAAGGTTGATCGAGTTGTAATACGGAGCGCCTGCAGCGTTGAACTCGTTGCCGAATCCATCACCATCGTTGTTAAATGCGCCGATGTCATACCAGATCGAGTTAAAGACGCCGGCAGTTGCGAAGAGCATCGTGCTGTCAGTTCCCGCGCGATCATCCACGTCCATTCCACGACGGTAGCGTGTCCAGAGGATATTGTACCATTCGCCCTGAGTGCCACGACGCGTATGAATTCCCATGTTCGTGGTCGCGTAGTCGTATCCCTGGCCGATCACCGTGGCATTGGCGAAGCGCGGATAGCTGCGCGGCACACGATTGAACGGTGACGAGGGGCGGTTATCGCATTCGAAACCTTCATGATCACTCGAAGAGCCCTTGGTCGTGTCATCGACGGCCAAGAGGTACTGGGCGAGGAAATTGCAACCCAAGTCGGTATCGTACTTGTCATCGTCGCATCCCGAAACCACGGCATAGCTGACATTGACAGTGCCGCCAAACCATTCGATACCATCATCGAGGTTCTGGTTAATCTGCACGTGATGGATCGTGGTGCCACGTCCCGCGCCGTTGAGTGTCATTCCGTTCAACTCATTGGCGAGTGCGAACACGTGCCCGGAGAATTCCTGGCGCGTGTAGATCACGCAACCTGAATTGTCACCGGAGGCAAAGCCGCCGCCAATACCGCCGTTGCCCTCGGAAACGAACTGGCCGGAGGCCTCGTTGCATGAGTCGCAGCCATTCATGACAAACCCACCCCAGTCGCCGCGGTTGCGGGCGCCCGGAGCGAAACGCGACGTGAACACGATCGGCTCGGTCTCCGTGCCGACTTAATGGATGTAGCCGTAGCGGCTAATCACGATAGCAGAAACGACTGCGCCGCTATCGCCCCATACTGTCGTGCCGGCCTGAATC
>JBKKDE010000194.1:0-5072 GCA_046708665.1 Candidatus Zixiibacteriota bacterium
ATACGAAATCGACTACGAGATCGCCGGAGTCGATGGCGATTTCAAACTCAATCGGTCCGAGTCGCGTGTGTTTTCAAGCCCCACAAGGGAGATCGAGCATACCGCAACGCACGACAATGGGGAGCTGCCAAGCGGAGACTATCTGCTGACAGTTACGGTGACCGACCAGGTCGGCAAACACGAGAAGACCACCGTGGCCCGCTTCACTCGCTCCGACTAACATTCCCCCGTAGCGAAAGAGCACGCTCTCCGTAGGTCCCGAGCAAAGTCGAGGGATGGGCTCCTGCGACCACAGCTTCCAACTCCAAGAACCCGTAGCACAGGAGCACGCTTTCTGGGCTCCTGCGACCACAGTAGCGACCACCACCAACTCGAACGGGATTCTAATTGTCGAGCGCGCCCTCATCGATCCAAGTACGAATAACTTGAATCAACGAGTCGGCAAGAGGAAGACGCCCAAACGGCATGCGCGGGTTCTCACGGCCCTCGATAAATCTCACGAGCACACTGTTCTGCGCGTCGCCCGGTGTGACGACATTCTCATGACCAAGAAGCGACGCGTGACTTGCGAGGCAAAAGTCGTGGGCATTGTTCGGCCCACATGGGATATGGCAGAATGCGCCTGAGCAGTTCGCCAGAAAGATCGGCAGGACATGACCGGCGAATGACACCGTAGCCGAGTCACTGCCGCCGTTGTTGCCGTCGTCGTCGGGGGGCTTCACACCGGTTCCGAAGTCGGCGCAACCGATGACCACAATCGCGACAATGGCAAATGCCGCCATGAACCAGCGAAACTCACTGCGCGAATAGGACACCGTCTCGGGCATGTGTGCTAACCAGCGTGGTGGAACGCGTTGTTACTCGTACGAACGCCCAATCAATAAAACGCGTGAATGACCATCTCGAGCCGCTTGTCCTCGATGATTGTGGTGGCTGTGGTCTCTCGTTCGTACCGGAAGACCGACTCCAACTTGAGGAAGTGGCGAAGATAGATTCTGGAACCGAACGACAATTGATACTGTGTACCGTCTTCATGATCCAAGTCGGGATCGTAGAAGTCATACCCGACAAATATATCCAATCCCTGTATCGGGCGATAATCCAGTTCTTGCGACATGATCCACGACCACGTCGGCGGGTGTTCCTCGTCATGCAGGACGAGAGCGGCGGGGTCTTCGATTTCTTCATTGCGTTGTCCGAAGAAGTCACCGACATACGCGAACTTCTTCCATCCGGCCTGCGCCTGAATCCCCCAGAGCCGCTCCTTGTACTCAGAACCGTGATTCCATCGCGCCGATGCTCCGATCGCGGTGTTGACCGGGCCGAGCCGTTGCCTATGGCTCAACTTTGCGACAATCATCTTCTGCGAGTTGTTGTCAAACGGGCTGCTACCATTGCCGTTGTAGACCCCCGTCGTGAACATGAATGCGCCAGGGGAAAGCCCAAGTTCGATACCGGCCTGGGTCGCGCCGGGGTAGTCCAAATCAAGTTTCTCTCGCGTGTAACGGGTATGGTCATCCCACCGCCACCCAATGTCCGGCACAAACCGTCCGCCTTTGAGATAGCCATGCCACGGCAGTACGCGTCCCATGGCGAAGACCTCATAATCGCTACCGGTACCACGATCGAGGTAGAGCAGGAACTGGGGATCGGGTTCAAAGGCGACATAAAAGTCGCCCTGCATCTGAAAAAACGTGTTGTCAAGATTCCCGACCGCGGTCTGCGAGTTGTTCGTGGCAAGGTAGAGGAGCCGTATGTCTGTCCCGACCGTAACATGGTCGGTCAACTTCACTTTGGGCCAGCGCGATTGCTCGTGCGCCGGCAGTGGCTTGAGAGGCAACTCCGCTGGGCCGATGTACCCGCTGACATAACTGTTCCGCATCCCGCCGCCCGAGGGATTGGCATGACAGAGTTGGCAGTCCTGACCATAGGTTGCAGCCAGTCGCGGGGTAGCTACAGATGTCGTGACGGAGAGGAGTGTTAGATAAATGAGGAAGGGAATTGCCAGGTTCTTAAGATGTGTCTTCATCCGTGATGACCCTCACAGAAATTTGAGACCCGCTATCGTCCACAAAAGATGAGGCCCGGATACGATCCGGGCCCATCACCCCAGGTATTAGGCGGGATTTTTAGCGGCTCACCCCTTAGGGGTGTGGAAGCTTATTATGCGTTCACCACTCGCAATACATCCGGTCTGGTCGTGCCCGTTGAATGCTGTCCCGTTGTCCTTGTGTGCAAGGTACTACGGATCGGGTTTTGCGCAACAGCTTTTTTCAGTCTCCCGCCTGCGAGAGCGCCGACTTGCGACAATGTTCACAAGTGGGTAGAATCATCGACGATGATCCACCCTCGTACCAATACTCGCTAACAGCCCCTACGCTCCGTATCATTGCTATGCTCTTTGCCAGAAAATGATTCTGGAGACCACGAGCATTTCTCCATGACCAGCATCGAAGTACGCCAACAACTAGCCCGCCAAGCGGCCGATCTGGGCTTCACCTCCTTCGGTGTAGCCCCGGCCGAAACGCCACCCGACGTTCGCGATCATCTCCTTGAGTGGCTCGCGCGGGGTTACCAAGCGTCGATGTCATGGATGACCCGGACTTCCGAGAAGCGAACCAATCTTCAGAAAGTCCTCCCCGGAGCGAAGTCCGTCATCTCAGTCGCGCTCAACTACTTTCATCCCCAAGCCCACAATGAGTCCTGCGGAGACCTGAAAGTCTCACGCTACGCCTGGGGTGACGACTACCACGAAATTGTCGGGGAGAGGTTGATGCAGCTCAAGGCCGCGCTCGATGATCTCGCTCCGGGCTCGAAGTCACTGAGTTATGTCGACACCGGACCGCTTATGGAGAAGGCAATCGCCGAACGTGCCGGGCTGGGCTGGATAGGCAAGAACGCGTGTCTAATCACTCGCACGCATGGCTCGTGGGTGTTTCTCGGCGAGATCATCACCACCGCCGAATTGCCCATCGATCAACCGCACACCGATTTCTGCGGTAGCTGCACCCGCTGCCTCGACGCCTGCCCGACAGACGCCTTTCCCAGCCCCTATGTTCTCGATGCGTCAAAGTGCATCTCCTACTGGACAATCGAGCACCGGGGCGACATCCCCGAAGCCCTGTCCTCCCATTTCGACGGCTGGATCTTCGGCTGCGACATCTGCCAGGATGTCTGCCCATGGAACAAATTCTCCCGTCCCAGCAAAGTTGGGGAGTTTGCACCCGTCGCCGACCGACTAAACCCGCCAGCCAAGCGTTGGAGTTCTCTGACACCGGAACAATTCAAAGCCGAGTTCTCGAACTCCCCGATTCTGCGAACCAAGGCGGAGGGATTACCCAGAAACATCCGTTCGCAGATGCACGATCCGCTCCCTCAGGCAATCCGCAGCGCCGGTGCGATCACCCTACCGGAATCTGGCGGCGCAGCCACCGAGTAGCCGACCCTCAGGGCCGCTGATTTCATCCGGCTTTCCTCTGGACAGGTGTACATGGGTGGTGTATGCTTCCAGCCCAAGGGCACGTCGGCATTGAACTATCTGTCACCATTGCTGTGCTGGAGGACTCCCGCATGAAGAATCTGAGAATGGTATTTACCCTCTTGCTTGCGTGCAGTGCGATGTTGGTCTTGGCCGGTCCCGCCATGGCTATTGTATCCCAGGCAAGTTCTGATCTGGCCAGACGCGCCATAGCGTACGACCGCGTGCTGACCACGCCTCCGCACGCGACTGCTGAACAGCACCACCTGATCGCGGTAACATTGGCAGCCCACCACTCGCAAGTCGCGAGCGCGTCGGAAATTCAGCAGATTCTCGACGAACTCGCCGCCATGGTGGTATATCTGCAAGCGTCCGACACCACATTTTGGTGGGACGGTGCTCAGTGGGTGTCCGCCAATCGAACCACATACGCGTACTCCGGCACGAAACTGACTGAGTACATTACAGAGTCCTCAGGAGACGGCACGACCTGGGTTAATGAGACGAGAACTGTAATTGCCTATGACGGGAACGGCCGCTTAAGCACGATTACCTCATTTGTATGGGTCGGTTCCTGGGTAAATCAAAACTTGTTAACGTTTACGTATGACGGAAGCGGAAATATCATCAGTACGCTCAGTCAAGAATGGAACGGGAGCGCATGGGTCAATGAGTTCAACAGCGTCATGACCTACACCGGATCAAATCTTGCGACTATGACCTCGCAGCTGTGGTCCGGGTCGGCGTGGGTGAACTTCCGCAAGGACATCTACACGTATGGCGGTGACGGTGTAACTGAAATTCTCACCCAGTCTTGGACCGGATCGTGGAGCGATGCTGAGCGGATCGTCTATACGTACGACGGCAGTGGCCGGAGAACGCAATCGCTATCGCAACTGTGGCGCAACAGTTCCTGGCGGAATTGGGTGAAGAACGATTACTCTTATGACGGTGCGACTGAAAACGAAATACTCGATGTTCATTCCGATTGGGACACAGCCGGCTCGGCTTGGGTCGAGGGCTGGGCAGACACGTCGCGGTATTCCGCCGACAGGCGGATCGAACTGGTGACGGCCTACTTCACCTTCCCCTTCGTTACCAGGTTCCTCTATGCGTATGACGGTGCCGGAAACCTCACAGAGACTATCAACCAGAATGGGCCGGGTCCCTCCTGGCTGAATTATAGCCGTACTGTGGATGTCTACACTATCGCCGGCATCTTCGACGACGACGCAGCCGCAGGGATGCCATCGAGCTTCAGTCTCTTTCAGAACTATCCGAATCCGTTCAACCAGACCACGCTCATCCCGTACTCGCTGGCAGGGGATAGCCACGTCAAGATCACTGTCTCCAACATCCTCGGCCAAACTATCTCAACGGTTGTCGATGAGTTCCAAACCGGCGGTACTCGCACTGCATTGTGGAGTGGACGCGACGCCAACGGACGTTCAGTCGCCAGCGGCATCTACTTCTTCCGTGTCCAGGTCGGCCAAGCGTCGCAAGTACGAAAAATGGTTTTGCTGAAGTAGTCCAATGCACAGACGACCGGCATTCGCTCGTTCCGGCCCCTCCCCCCAGACCGCCGGGGCCGCCG
>JBKKDE010000195.1:0-8907 GCA_046708665.1 Candidatus Zixiibacteriota bacterium
CCACGCTTCCCCGTGTGCGCTTGGTGACCGGTCCGTACGCTTACCGCGTCGCGACCGTGGACGGTGCATCAGGTGGAACTATCACAAGCAAAGTTTCAATAGGCCCGGGGCACACGAACACGGGCGCGGATGGGTTCGTGGTTGGCAATGACAATGACTTGGCGGGCGACTATTCATCTATCGGTGGTGGTTCACTGAACTCGACAGCCACGGGATCTGCGACCATTGCAGGCGGACAGCAGAACAACGCATCCGGGTTTGCGTCGAGCATTGCAGGTGGTGCGAGTAACGATGCTACATCGACGTACTCCGCGATTGGAGGCGGATATGGCAACACGTCTTCCGCCTCGTGGTCATCAGTCGATGGCGGTTTCAGCAATACAGCGGATGATGAGGGTGCCTCTGTCGGCGGTGGCAGATACAACAACGCGCGCGGTCAATACTCCACAGTCTCCGGGGGAGGTGGCCAGAACCTGACGGACTCAAATAGCGCCAGCGGCGATTTTTCACAGGTCGGTGGTGGTTTCGGCAATGCAGCTTCGGGACATGGGAGCTCAGTGGATGGTGGGCACTATAACTGGGCCACGGGACTTTATAGCACTGTTGGGGGCGGGCAGTTCAATTATGCCAAGGGTACTTTCTCGACCATTGGTGGTGGCGGAAACACGAATATTTTTAATGGGCAGAATATCGCGGATGGCTACGCGACGGTGATCGGCGGCGGCACCGCAAATCATGCTGTCGACAATTACTCGACCATCGGCGGGGGGTATAATGGCCAAACTCGGGGAATGTATTCCACGATTGCCGGTGGGTACTCGACCCTCGCGGACGGTTACGCAGCGACAGTTGGGGGTGGTGATCGCAGTGTGGCAGCCGGTGATGGATCAACTGTGAGCGGTGGCAGACTCAACTATACGGGACAATTTGGCGGAGTTGTCGCCGGTGGCGACACGAATGCGGCAACCATGTTCTATTCTGTTATCGGCGGCGGCGTTCTCAACACCGCCTCGGGAATCGAGAGCGTGATCGATGGCGGCCGTGGCAATTCAGCATCAGGGACTTACTCCGCGATCGGCGGCGGATGGATGAACTCAGCCAGCGGATTGGAATCGACCATCGGTGGAGGACGTGAAAATCAAGCTGGCGGTGGACAGACAACTGTGGGCGGCGGATACGACAACATCGCCACAGGTATCGGTTCCACCGTGCCCGGCGGCGTGAACAATGATGCGACAGGAGATTACTCGTTCGCAGCCGGTGTCAACGCGAAAGCGATCCACGCAAATGCGTTCGTCTGGAACGACAATTACAGTTTCACACGCTCATCAACTGTTGAAAAACAATTCCTGATTTATGCGCAAAACGGCGTCGGAATCAACACCGAAACACCCGTCAAGGCCCTTCACATCGGAGACAACAACATCGTCGGCTCGCAAGGCATGATCCGTCTTGAGTCGCGTACCTCCACCGGAACGGCTGAATACCGCGAGTGGGAGATCGGTGTTCCTCAGACAGGTGCTGCGGCCAACGGCAAGGGATATGACTTCGTTATTGATGACGTTGATCTCGGGATCGATCCCGAGGCCGTGTTTCAATGGGGATCAGGGCATCTCGGTCTGGGAGTATTGGATCCCGTGTTTCGTATCGACCTTCCCAATGTTGCCAACGCCGGTGGGCAAGGGCGCGCTCATGCGTGGACTATCTATAGTTCCAAACGCTGGAAGAAGAATGTCACCCCAATTCAAGACGCGCTCGACAAGGTGACCCGTCTGAACGGAGTCGAATACGACGACATCTCGGACAATTCGCGCAGCATCGGCTTAATCGCTGAAGACGTCGGCAAAGTAATTCCCGAGGTCGT
This sequence comes from Candidatus Zixiibacteriota bacterium, assembly GCA_046708665.1. Classification (GTDB taxonomy): domain Bacteria; phylum Zixibacteria; class MSB-5A5; order WJJR01; family WJJR01; genus JACQFV01. The sequence goes on from JBKKDE010000195.1 coordinate 1,865, forward strand.
CCAATTCGAGGCGAACGGCGTAGATGCCCAATCGCTCGACTACGCACGGCTCGTAGCTCTCTTGATCGAAGGCATGAAAGAACAGCAGCGGCAGATCGACGCACTTAAAGCATCACTTGAAGCTATGCGGCCACAGGGGGATTTAGGATTGACAAGCAGGGCTAAGAATGTATCCTATCCCCTCGTTAACGGTCGTTCGCCGGTGGTTCCGGCGAGCGTTGAGTAAAAATTCACTCCCCCGCGAAGGGGAAGGAGGATCGATGCGTAAGGGAATTATCATGACGGCCGCCGCGCTTTTCTTGACCGCCACAATCGTGGTCGCCGGCACAATGACCCCGGCTGAAATGACCACGAAAATCGCGAACTGTCCTAACTGCAAAGCACTCGCGAATTACCCGGAGCTCATGCCCAACCTGCGCCCGGAGATTTTCAAGACTGAAGCGGGATTCGTCTCGGCATTTCTTGTCGCCGATGCCAAAGTCCTGCCGATGTGCCAGAAGTGGGAAGGCGAATGCATGGCCAATGCCGGTAATCCCGCGATGGCATCGTCGATGTGCCCGATCTGTGTTTCCTATGGCAGCATTACAATGAACAAAGAGATCAAAATGGAATCGTTCATGGGAAGCATGGGCCGCATCACGGTTGCCTCGTCCGCGACGAAGGCCGGTGTCGAGCAGCTCCATGCCCACGTCGCGCTGATGCAAGAAGCGGGCGCAGTCATGCCTGCCGCAATGGCTGAGATCATGAAAGGCGCCAAGCCAAAAGCCGACGTCAGCGAATAGTTCCGACCCGCAATCTCGAATCTGAATCGGCTCCATGCCTCCGGCGTGGGGCCGTTTCTGTCCCTTCGCCTAGCGGTAGTAATCGAAACATTTCGTCACATCCCCCGTCTAATTCACTGGCGTGCCTCACACGCCACGGTAAACTATTGCATAATGGACGGCGTGTTACCAACTGACGGCCAACAAGTTACGGCATAGCGCCTTACCTGTCACTTCAATCTAATAGTGGCGGGGATGAGTCCATTTTAGGTATCCTGCACTTCTATTTACCCGGATAAAAGTAGACGAGTCTATTGAATCATAACCAACCACACAAGGAGACGTGCATGAAAGCATCACGATGGATGCCAGCGCTGCTGGTGATCCTCGCGGTGACCGGTTCGGCTTTTGCCGCTGACCTGCCGCCGATGAAAGTTGAAAAGTATGAGCTCTCCAACGGCCTTGATGTCATCCTCCAAGAGGATCACACGATTCCGAACCTCACGGTCAACGTTTGGTACCATGTCGGCTCCAAGAACGAAGAGAAGGGCCGCACCGGATTTGCCCACCTGTTCGAGCACATGATGTTCCAGGGCTCGAAGAATCACGACAAAGATTACTTCACACCGTTCGAGAAGATTGGTGGCGACGTCAACGGTTCAACGACCGAAGACCGCACCAACTACTTCGAGTCGGTCCCGAGCAACTATCTCGAGCTGGCCCTGTGGCTTGAAGCCGACCGTCTCGCCAACCTGATTCCCGCAATGACACAGGAGAAGCTCGACAACCAGCGCGACGTCGTGAAAAACGAGCGTCGTCAGCGTGTCGACAATCAGCCCTATGGACGTGTCTGGGAAAACCTCGGCTGGTTGACTTACCCTGAGGAGCACCCGTACAACTGGCCGGTCATCGGCTACATGGAAGATCTGACTGCGGCGTCGATGGATGACGTTCAGAATTTCTTCAAGCAGTACTACATCCCGAACAACGCGTCATTGTGCGTCGTCGGTGACTTCAACACCGCCGAAGCCAAGGCCCTGATCGAAAAGCATTTTGCGTCGATCCCGGCGGGCGGCCCGGTGTCCCGCAAGGAAGCCTGGATGCCGCAGCTCGATGGCATCCGTCGCGCCACGATGCAGGACAACGTTTCGCTCGCTCGCGTCTACTACGCCTTCCCGACACCGGGCTACTACCAGCCCGGCGATGCGGAAATGGACATCCTTGCCAATGCGTTGACCAACGGCAAGACTTCACGTCTCTACAAGTCGCTCGTTTATGACAAGCAGATCGCTCAGGATGTCGCCGCGTTTCAGGGCTCGAGCGAACTGTGCGGTTCGTTCATTCTCTATGCGACAGTGCGCGAAGGTCACACGGTCGAAGAGGTTGAGGCCGCTCTCGATGCCGAGTTAAAGAAGATCGTCGCCGAAGGCGTTACGCCGACCGAACTCGCCAACACGCAGGCCCAGCTCGAAGCCGGATTTGTCCGGAATCTCGAAAATGGTGGCAACCGCGCCGACAAGCTGAATGAGTACAACACGTTCTTGGGCGAGCCAAACAAGTTCCAGTGGGACTTGGATCGTTACAACAGGGCGACAGTCGCCGGCATCAACGCCGAGACCAAGAAGTGGATCAATCTCGACAAGCGCGTGATCTTCACTGTTCTCCCGCAGGGCACGTATTCCGCCGCCGAGGAGAAGGTCGACCGCTCGATCGAGCCGATGGCCGCCGCCGAACCCACCTTCACTCCGCCCACGATTCAGAAAGACAAGCTCTCCAACGGCGTCGAAGTCTGGCTCGTGCAGGATGATAAGCTCCCGCTCATCCAGACCAACATCGTGTTCAAGGGTGGCTGGTCCGTCGAGCCCGCCGACAAGCCGGCGACCGGTTCATTGACTTCTGAGTTGCTCGATGAGGGCACCAAGACCCGGACAGCGCTACAGATTTCCGAAGAGGCCAAGAGCATGGGCGCCAACATGGGCTCCGGCTCCGGCTTCGACAACATGACCTTGTCGATCAACGTACTAAAGAAGTACCTCGACAAGGGCTATGCGCTCATGGCCGATGTCCTGATTAATCCGACATTCCCGCAGGAAGAACTGGATCGTCAGAAGCAGTCGTATCTCGGACGCATCGCGCAGGAAAACAAGCAGCCGGGAACAGTCGCGCAGAAGGCGTTCTTGAAGGAACTCTATGGCGCCAATCACCCGTACGGACGTCCGCAGACCGGTTCCGGCACCGAAACGTCACTCGCTGCAATCACACGCGCCGACTTGGTGAGCTACTACACGGCCAATTACGTCCCGGCCAACGCCAAGATCGTCATAGCTGGCAACATCACGATGGCCGAAGCCAAGACCGCGCTTGAGAAGGCCCTCAAGGGCTGGACCTCGACCGGTACAGCAGTTGTCGCGACCATCCCTGAGCCCGCTCCGTTGACCAAAACCAAGATTGTCATCGTCGACAAGCCGGGCGCCGCGCAGAGCGCGATCATGATCGGTCACGCTGGTATCAAGCGCAACGATCCCAACTACATGCCGATTCAGATCATGATGAGTGCGCTCGGTTCGCAATTCACCAGCCGCATCAACATGAACTTGCGTGAAGCGAAGGGCTACACCTACGGCGCCTTTGCAAACTTCTCGAGCCGCCGCGGTACTGGCCCATTTATCGCCTCCGCCCAGGTGCAGACTCCCAATACCAAGGAGTCGGTCGTCGAGTTCATCAAGGAAATCCGCGACATCACCAGCACCCGTCCGGTGACCGAAGCGGAATTCACTGATGCGAAGAACAACATGATCAAGGGATTCCCGAGCGGATTCGAGTCAATCGGCGCTGCTGCCGGTGGAATGAGCACGATCATCACCTATGATCTGCCGCACGATGAATGGCAGACCTATGTCTCGCGCGTCAATGCGGTCGATCTTGCGGCTGCCAACCGCGCTGCGACCACCTTTCTCAATCCCGATGCCCTCCTGATCGTAATCGTCGGAGATCGCGCCGTGATCGAGGAAGGCATCAAGTCGCTCAATCTCGGTGACCTGGCGTTTGTCGCCGCCGAAGAGTAGTCGAGTCTAACATGTGGGCAGTGCCGTGTGGCCCCATAAAGGCACCACACGGCTTTTTTTATCTGACCACGTAGGTCAGCACGGCGCGTCTGAGTGTACGGCCCCACCAGAATCTTGCTGCGCCGTGATTCTGACATGCCCCGTGCACGCGCGGATGTCAGGTGCCCTGCACTACAAGCGGGTCGGGCGAAGGTAAAGTGCTGTACCGGGCAATCGTACTATTCACCCACAGAGAGCAGGCTCGCGAGTTCGCTCGCCCTCCGGGGGCTCTTGGTGGGCGTGCGTACTCGTGAGCCTGCTCTTGACCGGCACTTGAATCTCGCCGAGTCTCTCCAGATATTCCCGCCTTCCTACGTGTGACTTTGGAGGCACGACAACGCATCACAGGAGAGTCCGATGAGAACAGCCGTCCGCATCATCCTCGCACTTACACTTTGCGCGATCGCCGTGGCATCGGATGCTGCCACATTGCCGCGCCTCAACAACGGCAATGTCGCCGACCACTTCAAAGGTGTGACCTATGATCCTGCCGTGCCATCACCGGAATCGGTATTGGGCTATCCTTTGGGATCGCGTCCTGTCCGCTACGAGGAGATGCTCAAGTATCTCACGGTCCTCGATGAGTTTTCGACACGCGCGGAATTGGTGGAGATGGGACAGTCGCACGAAGGACGTGCACTCTACTATATGGTCATCGGTACACAGACAAATTTCGACAAACGCGAATCGATCCGTGCTGACATGAACGCGCTGGCGACCCCGTCATCTGCGGGTGTCGTCTCGAATCTCGACGGTATCCTCTCGAACACGCCTGCGGTTGCCTGGCTCGGCTATTCGATTCACGGCGACGAAATCTCCGGTGTCGACGCCTGCCTGTGGGTGGCGTATCACTTGCTTGCCGCGCAGGACGCCGAAACCAAGAGCATTCTCGACCATGTGCTCGTGCTTCTCGATCCGAATCAGAATCCCGATGGGCGCGAGCGCTACCTCGCACAGATTTTCGCGTGGAATGGCAAACGCCCTTCCACACGCGCCGGAGACTTGCAGCATGGAGGATTCTGGCCGTGGGGACGCGCCAATCACTATCTCTTCGACATGAACCGCGATTGGTTGCCGCTGGTGCACCCCGAAACACACGCACGCGTCGAAGCCATTCTCAAGTGGTGCCCGCAGGTTGTTGTCGATGCCCATGAGATGGGCGCATACTCGACCTTCCTGTTTTCACCGGGACGCGAGCCGCTGAATCTCAACATCACGCCCGAAATGAAACAGTGGTGGGATATCTTCGCTGGCGACCAGGGCGCCGAATTCGACAAGCGTGGCTGGAGCTACTACACCGGCGACTGGCATGAGGAGTGGTATCCCGGCTACGGTTCATCATGGTGTCTGTTTACCGGAGCACTCGGCATCCTGTACGAGCAGGCGGGAGCGGATGGGTCATCCATCACGCGCCATGATGGTTCTGTGCACGACTATCCGCGCGCTGTCGCTCAGCAAGCGGTCAGTTCCATCGCAAATCTCTCGACAACGGCACGAAATCGTCGCCAGATGCTCTCCGACTACGCCAAGTTCCACCGCGATGGCGTCCTCGCTCAAGCGCGCGATGGGCTCACGGGCGCGTATCTGTTTTCCACGGCAAACAATCCCGGACGCGAGGCCGAATTCCTTTCAACCATCAAGCGCCATGGCATTCACGTCGAGAAGTCGAATGGCACATTTCAGTCATCGGTAATCACGTCGCAGGGCGAGCGCGTCAACCGGACATTCCAAGCTGGCACCTATATCATCCCGATGAACCAACCACGCGCGCTGCTTGCGCATGCGCTGATGGAATTTGATCCACACCTAAGGCCCTCGTTCCTCGAGGAGGAACACCGCTCGCTCGAGAAAGGGCAGGGGACCCGACTTTATGAAATCTCCGGCTGGTCGATGGCGTTGGGATATGATCTCGATATCGCCTACGCCGCCACACGGCCCGGGCTGTCGACAACCGAAGTCGAGTCGATTCCGCAGGCAGCGGGGAGTGTCACCAACCCCGATGCCACCTACGGATTTCTGTTGTCCGCCAACGATGACCGTTCGATGCCCGCGTTGGTGAAGCTCCTCGATGCCGGTCTGAGTGTCCGTGTTGCCACCAAGGACTTTGTGCATCAGAATACTCCGTACGATGCCGGCACTCTGATCATGCGCAAAGGCGAAAATGGCCCAAACCTTGTCTCTCTGATCGAGCCGATCGCCAAAGAGACCGGAGTCACGATCATAGGCACATCGAGCAACTACTCGTCATCCGGCATCGATCTCGGCTCCGATTTGTGGGAGCTGCTACGCGCCCCGCGTGTCGGATTGTTCTGGGGCCCAGGCGTCGCTTTCACCAGTTCGGGTTGGCTCTGGTACGAGATCGATTACCGTCTGCAAACAGTCCACTCCCTGCTCGACATCAACCAAGTCGATGGCTATGATCTCTCGTCGTATAACGTCTTGATCCTACCGAGTACCTGGGGATCCCCTGGGGACATCCTGGGCGAGGGCGGAGTCGCGTCGCTCAAGAAATGGGTGCAAGCAGGCGGGACATTGATCGCAGTTGGAGAATCGGCGTATTACCTCGCTGATTCGTCGAGCGAATTCTCATCGGCCCGCGAGTATGGCCAGGTTCTCGACAAGCTCGACGACTACAATCAATCACTCTTGGACGAGCGTTCGGCATTCACCGCTACCGTCGATACCAATGCAATCTGGCGCGGCGTCACGCGCGTCACCGCCGGCACAAAGCCGGGTGACAAACCGTCGCCGGAAGACTTGAAAAAGAGCAATGACAAAGCCCGCACCTTCGGTCCGCAAGGTGTGATTGTCCGTCTCGATCTGAATCCCGACCACTGGCTCAACTTCGGCACCGGCGGACGTGCCACGGCCATCATCTACTCGCAAAACGCGCTCCTGGCGAAAGACCCGGTGCAGGTTGCCGCGCGCATCGCTGGCCCCGACAAGATGCGCCTCTCGGGACTGCTCTGGCCTGAAGCCCGCGAACGCTGGGCCAACACCGCCTATTGCACGCGCGAATCCATGGGCAAGGGGCAGGTAGTCTTATTCGCGGATGAACCATTTTTCCGCGCCTATTTCCATGGCACACGTCGCCTGTTGGAAAATGCCATACTGCTCGGCCCGGGCATGGGGACATCATTCCCCGCACCATGGTAGTTTTGCTTTGTAACCTCTCCCT
>JBKKDE010000196.1:0-2706 GCA_046708665.1 Candidatus Zixiibacteriota bacterium
CCGAAGCGAATGATCGTTCCGGCGTTGAACGGGTTCGGATAGTTTTGCGCCAGCGTGAATTCGCGCGGCACTGAGGCCTTGGCTGTCTCGACTACCGACGGCATCACCCATCCATCCTCAGTCGCCAGATCATGCGTTGTGACTGTAGCATTATCCGGATTTTGCATCGCGATTGAGACGATGGCGTGCGAGCCAGCGGATATGATCTCAGTGGTATCACTAATAACCAGAATTCTCAGCTCGTTGCCGACCCGATTGGTGCGCAACTTCATGTGGCTCGCATCGGGCAGTAGTGAAATCTCGCCGACAACGGCATCGGCGGGCACATCGATAGCGAAGTATGCTCCGCCGATGGCGAGTTCGGAATTCCAACTCAGAGTCAGCGACTCGCCGGTCACGTGGGTCGTGATCGATGCGGGGGGTGCCGAGATCATCTTCGGATTGCCACCCGGCGGGTACGGTTGCTCATCACCGGTGATGATGCGGATGAGGTAGACCAAGTCGGCGATGGTAAGCACAATCCCGTCATCGTTGATGTCCGAAGCCAGAAGTTGCACATCCTTCCAGATCGGATCCCAAACTGATTGACCATGGATAAAGAAGTTGGTGTAAAGGACCGCATCGCCGATTTCGTTGGCGATACCGTTCAAGTTCAGATCGCCGCGATCATCCGGCGGCTCGAGTATGCAGATACGGCCATTCTCGAAGCAGATGCCATTGTATGGTGTGCCCTTGGGATTCGAGAGGCAGCTATCGAAGTCGTAGTTAACATCCATGAAGAGCGAGTCACCTGTACGGCTCGAAATCGTGTTGTCACCGCACTGGTACCAGCACCAGGTAATCGGGATGCACTGGCCGATGAAGTTGCGGTTGCTGGTGAGGACAAATGTCAGGTTGACCATCGTACCCAACGGCTTCCAGGCATTCTGATTTACAATCGGCTGCCCGTTGTTCATGTCGGTGATGCCGATCATGCGCACTATTCCCGAAGGGCAATTGCCGACGCAGTTGCCGAAGGCGCCCAAGCGGTATGTGAAGTATTCCCATGCCGCGAGCGAGGGGCCTTTGGCAATCTGAGTCAGGAAGATGCCTGTTTCGTCGTAGCAGAGGATGAGATCGAATCCACCCATCTGCACATCAGCCATTTCAAGCACGATCGGGACGACCACCTGCTGACCGTTGAGGCCATTGGTAGCGGCGCCGCCGCCGATCGACACTTTGAAGACGCAATCGCAGTCTTCCAGTTCGAGAACGACAGTCACACAGAATGTCTTTTGGCAGACGGCATCGCATGAGTCGCGGCATTCGACAGTCACGCAGTATTCACCGGCTTCAGCAGGTGTGAATACCCAGTTACCGCCGACCAGTTCACCCGGGCCCTGAACGATTGCGCACTGTTTCAAATTGCCATTCGCGTCGGTGGCACTTACTGGCAGCGTAATGGTCTGAAGCGAGCAGAGGTATGTGAATGTCGTGTCACCGGGTGCGCGGCACACCGGTGCATCATTGATGATGAAGTTGACGTTAAACGTGCCTTCGCAGAAGGCCGCGCACGAATCGGCGCAGCGAATCGTTACCACGACTGATTGATCGCCTGTCGGCGTGTAGCACCATTGACCGTTGGAAAGGACACCAGGGCCGTTAATGATACTGCATGAGGCAAAATTCCCATCCGGATCGATCGCTGATACCGGGAAGCAGACCTGAGAGGCCGTGCACTGGAAGATCGTTGTGTCGCGCGGCAAATTGCACACCGGCGGCCGATTCAGAGTGACATTGACCAGGATTGTGTCCTGATCAAACAGGCCGCACGGGTCCGTGACCCGGGCAATGATCGTCACGACACCACTGACAGTGGGTGTAAAGCAGATTTGATTGTTCAACGTGTCCAGAGTCTGATTGCCGTTGGAGATCTTAGTCTCGATCAGACCGGCATATCCATCCGGGTCGCTGATGGTGTATTTCACGCAAATCGGCGCCGGAGTGCACTGATAGACGGTGGTATCCGGACGGAACGCGATGACCGGCGGATCGTTCAGGTTAACGTTGACGACGATTGTATCCTGATCCCACAGACCGCAGGAGTCAGTGGCCCGGACGATAACCGTATGTGCGCCCGCGCCCGGAGGCGTGAAGCAGATGCGATTCTGCACCGTATCGAGCAGGGCGCCAGCCGGTGCCTGAATGACAGTTTCAGTCCACTTAGCAGGCACATCCGGATCGGTTACTCTGTACGGCAGGCAGATCAAGCCGGGTGTACACTGGAATAGCGATGAGTCGTTCCCGAACGTCAATGTCGGCGGGCCGTTGAAGAGGACTGTGACTTGGAAGCTGCCGGAGCAAGTCGCGCCGCAAGCATCGGTGCACGTAATGGTGACATTGTAGACACCGGGGCCAGTCGGAGTGTAGCACCAGATGCCATTGACAACAGCGCCTACACCTGCAGTAACGACACAGTTCACCGGTGTATCGTCGGCCGTGGCGGACACGGGCAGGCAAATCTGCCGCGATCCGCAGAGGCGGAATGTCGTGTTGCCCGGTAGATTGCAGACTGGCGGAGTGGACGGTGTGACGGTGACAACGATTGTGTCAATGTCACTGCTGCCACACTCATCAACGACTCGCACTCTAATCGTGTACACACCCGGATTCGGGGCTATCAAGCAGACTGTGTTCTCAGCAGTGTCTATGACAGCATCGAAGCTG
>JBKKDE010000197.1:0-3833 GCA_046708665.1 Candidatus Zixiibacteriota bacterium
CGGCTACATGTCGCCTGAGCAGGCGCTGGGGCATGATGTCGATCACCGCAGCGATCTGTTCTCGCTCGGAGTCGTCATCTACGAGATGCTGACAGGGGAGATGCCATTCAAAGGCGGTCATGAAGCGGCGATCATGTACGAAATAGTCAATGTCGATGCCGCGCCGCCATCGGCCGTTAAGCCCGACATCGACCCTGAACTTGATCGGATTGTCTTGGAGTGTTTGCAGAAGGAGCCCTCCGAGCGCTGCCAGGGCGCGCGCGAGGTCGCCAAGGACCTACGTCGATTCAAGCGCGATAGTGGCCGCAAGACAGCAAGCCGGATCGCGCCGGCGGGCAGCGTAACCAAATCCCGAACGCCTGTGGCCGTCGCATCGGGAAGGACCTCACGTCTGCCATGGTTGATGGTCGGGGTGCTGACTGTTGCCGTGCTCGCGCTGCTGACACTCCAGTATTCGCGCCCAGTTCAAACTCGAGAAGTGATGCGAGCGAATCTCACTCTGCCTGACGGAAACGCCGGTTATCTGGGGCGTGGACTGGCGTTGTCACCCGACGGAAAAGTGTTGGCATTCATCGCCACCGATTCCACGAGCGGTACGTCGCAAATATTCCTGCGTTCGCTCGATGCATTCGAATCCCGCCCGGTGAGTGGTACCGAACGCAGTCAAATGCCTTTCTGGTCACCGGATGGTCGGCAGATTGGCTTCTTTGTCGATGGTAAGCTAAAGACCGTGCCGGTGCTGGGCGGGGCTCCGATTACGATTTGTAGTGAAGTCCCTTCTCCGCGCGGTGCGGTGTGGGCGCCGGACAACACCATACTCTTCACTCCGACCCAAGCCGCGGTTGTGCATCGAGTGTCCGCCTCGGGCGGAAAGTCGGAACCAATTACCCATCTCGACTCGACCACAGGAGACAAGACGCATCGTTGGCCGCAGATGCTTCCGGATGGGGATCACTTTTTATACTACGCTCGAACCTACGCCATCAGCGGCGGGGACGATGACGCCGTGTGTATCGGGTCACTTTCAGGTGGTGCGGCCAAACGCCTGTTTCGCAATAAGTCGCAGGCCGTGTACTCTGCGGGCCATCTCCTGTTCGTTCGTGGTGGAATGTTGATGGCTCAGCAATTTGACGCGACAGCGCTCGAACTCGTCGGTGAGCCATTTCGCGTTGCCGATATGCCAAGTTACACTGCCCGCTTTAGCTATGGAGACTTTACGGCCTCGTCCAACGGTCTGTTGATCTATTCTGTGGGAGCTGTGGAGACGACCAGCCGGATTCTCATCGTCGGTCGCGACGGGAAGATTCAAGACACGGTGGGCGTACCCGCCGATTACTTCGGGGTGAGAGTCTCACCGGACTTCTCCCGCATTCTCATGTCAATTCAGGATCAGGAGACGATGAACGTAGACCTCTGGATGCAGGACATCGCCCGCGACATGAGGACACGCCTCACATTTGACCGAAGTGCAGATCAAGTCGGCGCGTGGTCTCCCGATGGTACGCAAATCGCCTACATGACCGAATCCAAGGGCCACGGGGCGATTGGAATCATGAGCCCCGAGGGCGCCAGCGGAACGACCAAATTGATCGTCGACACCGCAGTGTTTCCGCAACCAACGTCATGGTCTTCCGACGGCTCTTACATTCTCTACTCGCGAGGTGCGACCACGGGTTCCGACCTCTACAAGATTTCCCTGAAAGCCGACCATGAAACCTCACCCGTGTTGGCAACTACATTCAATGAAATCCAAGGTGTGATCTCACCCAACGGACGTTGGATGGCGTACCAATCAGATGAATCGGGACGTTCGGAGATATATCTAACACCCTTCCCCACGCCCGGGCGGAAGTGGCAGGTGTCAAATTCAGGGGGAGCCGCCCCGCAGTGGCAGCAGGATGGTCACGAACTTTACTATCGCAGCCGGTCGGATTCGGTCATGGTCACCGATGTGACCGAAGCCGAGGGAGGAGTGCGTCTGACGGCTCCACGGGCATTACTCCCGATTTCGTTGGGATCGATCTTTTTGGGAGTAAACCCCGATGGGACTCGGTTTGTTGTACAGGAACTCCTGGGCAGTGGTCGATCGCAGATCAACCTGATTTCCAATTGGCTCGATGGGGCGGAACAGCGATGATCGGACAATCAATCTCGCACTACAGGATCACCGCCAAGCTCGGCGAAGGCGGCATGGGCGAAGTGTTCCTTGCTACGGATACATCGCTGGACCGCCAAGTCGCGTTGAAGTTCCTGCCGGCCTCTCTACAGAAAGACCCCGAGGCGCGCGAACGCTTGATCCGTGAGGCCAAGGCGGCTTCGAAGCTTAACCACAAGAACATCCTGACAATTCACTCCGTCGATTCTGCCGAAGATCGCGACTTCATCGTGATGGAGTATGTCGAGGGGAAGTCGCTGCGCGATTTACTCGATGCCGGCGATGAGATACCGATCGCCCAGATACTCCGCATCGGCATGCAGATCTGCGATGGCCTGGCGACTGCGCACGAGCAGGGAGTCGTCCATCGCGACATCAAGCCCGCCAATATTCTCATCACGCCCAATGGCCACGTCAAGATTACTGACTTCGGATTGGCGACTTGGCGCGGCGCCTCGCAACTGACCAAGGAAGGCACGACTGTCGGCACAGCCGCTTACATGGCGCCTGAGCAGATTCAAGGCAAGAAGACTGATCCGCGCTCCGACCTTTTTTCGCATGGGGTAGTCCTGTATGAGTTGATTGCTCGACGCCGACCGTTCAACGGTGAACACGATGCCGCAATTTCGTATGCCATCACCAACGAGATTCCCGAGCCATTGCAGCGTTACAAATCCGGAGTCCATCCGGGACTGGAGCAAGTAGTTGCTCGGGCCCTGGAAAAGGACCCGTCAACGAGATATCAATCGGCGTCGGATATGCTCGCTGAGTTGAAGCGCATCAAGCGTGAAGTCGAAGGATCGCAGCCTTCGATGCTCTCACGTACTATGACAGCGACACCGAAAAAGTCGGATTCTAAAGTGAAGTATGTAGAGGCCTCGTCGGCGGTTCTGGTCGTGGCATTGACGCTCTTCATCCTCAAACCATTCAAATTTGATGTCGCTCCAGAACAGAAAGCGACTGCCGCGGATAATTCGCTGGCGGTGATGTACTTCGAGAATCTTTCCGACCCGGCCGACAGCGACAAAACCGGGGAGATGTCAGCAAACCTGCTCATTACAGGACTGTCTGAATCGCGGTTCCTGCGTGTGCTCAGCCGCCAACGGTTGTACGACATCCTCAACGGTCTTGGGAAACCGGGCACAGTCAAGATCGACCCGACGACCTCGACGGAGATTGCGGCCAAGGCAAACGTCAAATGGATCGTGACGGGGAAAGTGTATCAGACATCACCGAGGATGGTGCTCTCTGCCGACGTGTCAGAAAGTGACAACGGCGAGATCGTGACCACTCAGCGGATTTCAGGCGAGCCCGGTGAGGATCTGTTCGGAGTCATCGACAGACTTGGGGCGGCGCTGCGCGGCAACATCGGCTTGCCGGCAGCGGCGAAGGTTGAGGAAACGAAGTCAGTGTCCGAGGTCACGACTCACTCCTCAGATGCCTACCGTCACTATCTCGAGGGTATCGACTACAAGAACAAGTTCTACGCTGAAGAAGCGATTGAGAGTTTTCGGAAAGCGCTGTCGTATGACTCGACGTACGCCATGGCTTACTATCAGTTGTCCACGGTCCCCAATGTTCGATACTTCACAGATGCTTCAACACATCTGGGGTGGCGTGCCAAGGCAGAGAAATACGCTGCCAATTCCAGCTGGAAGGATCAACAGTACATTAAGGC
>JBKKDE010000198.1:0-22895 GCA_046708665.1 Candidatus Zixiibacteriota bacterium
GTTATGAACTCGGCTGATAGACCAGGAAGCCGGACTTTCAGGTCTTCAAGAAGCGCCTCAAAACCGTCTACTTCAAAGGATCGTAGGTACCGACGAAGAGTCCCATATATCTGCCTGATCCGCCAGAGCGATTGCGCCCACCGAATAATTGATTCTGCTTGCGCATTCATGCGGGTGTTGAATTCGCCCCCGACGGTGACGATGGCGTCGCGCAACTCGACTGTGCTGTAGGTCGATAGGCGCAGCAAGTTCATGCCGGCGAGTGATTGCACCGCTCCTGGCCAGACATCGTCAAAGTTCGGAAACTCGCCGGATGCCCGCAGGAGCTTAGCGAGGAGCAACTCGAAGTACGCTGCATCGGTGCGCGGTTTCTCTCCAGGGACGAAATAGTGATACGGTGATTTTACCGGTTCGGCGACTGCCAACGGCTCCACGTTCTTGGCGGGCTTTTGCCCCTGTTGCTGAACCTTTGCCACGGTGCGAATATCGCCCGCCCGCCGCTTACAATCAACCGACAAGACAGATGCGGCTCGACAGATTGAGACCACTTAATCGGTGTTATCGTGCGCTTATGCCCAACTCTTGCTTCTGCGTCCGGGCATTGGCGCGCACTTCGAAGAGCGGTGTGGTTGCTTTTGGGTCTGACAGCACGAGTTCGAGTGCGGCCGCGGCTCGGTGACGCTGCTTACCAACGCGCAGGGCCGAGTCGAGTGACTCTTTTTCAATCATCTTGCCGAGCAGATAGCGTTTGCCTTGAACAAACCGCGAGGAATTCTGCGACCACCACTTTACGACCGCATTGGCGTCTGGCCAAGGGAGATTCTCGTCCGGATCCATCGCCGTTTGGTCATCATCAGGGTCATCGTTGGGGCCGGAGCCTCCCTCTTCGGGCGACGTACTTTCCAATTTGAGCAATGAAAGGTCGGCCCCGGTGATTGTCGTGAATGCTTCCCCGGCAGCACGCGTGAGCTTTTTGTCTGTCATCAATTCCATGAGCCACGGAATCGCGACCGGGTCACCGATCGCGCCTGCGGCGACAATTGCCTGACGCATAGTAGTCGGGCCCTTTGCAAGACGATCACGCCATGTTTGAGCGGCAGGAGGCGGCGTAAGACGTGCTCTGAGATTGACCGCATCCGACCATCGCGGGAAGTCGTCGATAAGGAACCCGTCAAGTGCGTCGCTTACGCCGCGATCTCCAAGTAATCCCAACGCCCACACGGCCCAGAATCGTGCCGACTGATCCTCGTCCTTCAAGCCCTCGCGAACCTGCGGAAGCAGATCGCGATGGGCAAGTTCGCCGACAGTGCGTCTGGCGCGCGCTCGCAGGCGCGCATTGTCGGATGCAAGTGAGTTGACAAGAGTGGCGCCGGGGTCAATTCGGTGAATGGCGGATGCACTGAGCCCTATGAATCGCAAGTCAGCAGAATGCGAACTCGCCAACTGGGCAATTCGCGCCATGACAATCTTGCGTGGGAGGAACCCAAGAGCACCGATCACCCCGCGTGCGAGCTCCGGTGATTCACGTACTGCGTCGAGTATCGGCTGCATCCGGGAAACGTCATCGGACGCGAATGCCACGGCGGAAGCGGCGAAGACTTCGCCCGGTTCGGCCCACTTCAGTTCTTCGACGCAAATTCGCCAGCCATCTGGGCCAGCCACATTCAAACCTTCGAGATGGGCCTCGATGCGGGCGTCCAGCGAAGAGAGGTCTTTCAGGGTGTAATGGGGCGCGTGAATGGCGATCTCCCGAAGCACCCAGAGAAATGATGCCTCCTCGCTGTGCTGGGATAAGATTCTCGGGATGACCGGCTGCGTAATCACGGCAAAGTAGTCTTCAGTTGAGAACGGGAGTCCAAGTCACGCCGTCAAAGGTGATATAGATCTCTTTACCGGCAAGGGTGAGAAGAAAATCACTGTCAGAGTACAGGAAGTGAGCCGGGACAATTCCATCGACGCCAAAGTCGACGACCGTCAGCTCGCCATCCACGATTCGCCGGACTGAGTGGCCGTCGGCGATGTAGAGAGAGTCTTTGAACCATGCCACCGCCCGGAAATCGAGTCCCTGAGGTCCCTCGTAGTTAACCACTTCCCACATGTCGTGCCTTCCTCGCAACAAGATCCCTGCGAGGCCGCAGGCATACATCATGCCATCGGGCGCGACCGTGGCGTCTGTAAGCATAAGATTCGTGGGGCTGTCCACTTGCTTCCAAGTGTCTTTCTCTGTGCGCCAGATTTCGCCATCTGTGCCGACTGCGTACAGCTCTGTTGGCGATAGCCCGCTCACGGCATTGAATCCAGACATGTCATCGATCGCGCGCTTGATTCGTTCCTCGCTTGTAGCTGGTTCCGTTGATTGAACTGGCAGACCTTTGGCGAATTCACCCCAGCGGGAATCCGTGCCCATCCGGTACACCTGTCGATTCATTCCACAGGCAATCAATGTGCCGCCAATATTACGAATCCCCCGCATGGGGGCTGTACCATTCTTTGCTTCTGTGAGGTTGCCCTCAACCATTTCCTCACCAAGACCCGCTGCCGTTTGGCCATCGCGGCCAAGCACGAATATCCGATTTGGTTCAGCCGCTGCTGCTACTCCTACTGCCCCCCACTCATGTATGCTGCCATCATACCACTGGGTCAATTCATCAAGGTACAGGACCTGCGCTATCGACATCCCTTCGCGCATTGCCGGATGGGAGTGTGCCAGAAAGGCAATCCTTCCCCTGCGAACTGGCGTGGCTGATATGAAGATGAAACCTTGCATCAAGTATTCATAGGTCTCTGCATCCATGCGAATCCCCTACGGCCGAGTGTTACTGCTATTTCGGCAGAGTCTTTAGCCGCTTGTTCTTGTTGAGTTCCTTTGCGAACTGGGCAGTTTTTGCCGGGTCCCCAGTTGAGCCCGCGCGTTTGGTCGCGACTGGATCTTTGTCGCTGACACCTGCCTGGTTGTGATAGGCATCCAACTGCGCTTCGAGGCAAGCCGCTGAACAGCCGGAGCTTTTGAATACTTTCTTGTGGGCGGCAATCCCAACCTCACGCGCCTCTTCGTACGTCATCGCACGATCTGCAGTTCTCCCGAACGACGGATCGCTTTCCACAAGATCGACTACGCTTCGTTCCGTGGCATCCTGCAGCTCATGCATGTCGGGATGGGTCTTCTTGTCATCCGGGAACTTGCTGGCGTCGTTTCGGTGCCAGGAGAAGCCCTCAGCGCAGACGCAGGGAGCATCATCTTGATCGTACTTCTTGGCTACCGCCTTAGGAAAGTGACGTTTGGGAACAAGGTGATGGGGAGTTTGACCCTCACAGCACCCGCCTTTCGACTTGGCGCGGTCATATGGCACCAGCATACATCTCTTGGCTTTGACGCACGCGTCATTTCCGAGTCCTGCATTCTTGGTCTTCGAGGAAGTGTAGTCTGGGCAGTCTTCGTGTGTCTTCCCTGGTTTGTCAGCGTTTGGGCAATTGTCCTTCACTGCTTGCATCTCGTCGCCGCATGCCTTGAGCTGATCGGCCATGCTCATGTCCTCGAGATATGGCCATGTCGGGGAGTTGCCCGGGACTGACATGTGGTTGTGCGTGGTGAGGTCGAAGTGACGGCAGACATTTTTCCCTTCGATCTTCACATCCATCGACCAACTGTTGAAGTACACCTTACCGGTGATCTGGTGGGTGATGACGCCCATTCCCAAAGTCTTAGTCGCTGCTTCATCGCCGGTACTTTTACTGAAGTGGGACTGGTTCTTGAGCGCGACTTCCTTGCCCGCTAGTTTCACTGACCTGCTGCCATCAGTCGTATCAGACGCGAATCCTGTATTTGGATAGGGGATTGGAATGGGTCCTGCGGGCGGCGATGGCGGGCTGAGGCAGACATCCGGAAACGCGCAAATGGCCTTCCCATCGGCGGACTTGGAGACGATGGACATCATGTTGGCATAGACTTTGTGGCTCATCGTACCGTCCTCGACGTGTCCAGGATCACAGCGGCTCGTTCGGGTCCGTCGCAGGAGAAGTGACACAGAACACCTGGTCCGGGGGCGTATCCCTTGATCGCGGCATCATGGCCGATGGCCAGAGCGCAGGGGACTGCCGCGGCGCCGATTTCTCCAATACAGTCGGCAGCATGCCAAATATCGAATTCGGCGCGCACGGGGCGTAAAGTACGAGTCAAGGCCAGGGCCGCCTCGCGAAAGAAGTACTGCTCGCCGTTCAGATCGGTTACACGGTAGCTCAGGGCGTTCCAAGTTACTCCCGCATCATCGAGCGCCGACTTGAAGGCGTTCACCATTCCGTCTGCACGTAGCGGCTCACCCGATTCGATTGTCGCGTGCTCGGTTCCTGAACCAATCCCCGCGATCATCACGTTTGACTTTGAGTCAGTCCGGCCAAGCAGCAGCGCGACTGCCGCCTCGCCTGGAATGAAGCCATCGGTGTTTTTGCTGGTCAAAAGGCGGTGCCGCGCCTCGAAGTGTTCAAGTGTGGCCGCGATCAAGTACGTGTCGACTCCGACCAGGAGGCAATGATTGAATCCGGAATCCAGAAGCGCGGATCGTGAGAGCTGAATGCCGGTAACCCCAGACACCCTCCCTTGGGGGATTTCACGCGATTCACGGTGGAATTCAAGTCCCAATATATTCTGAATGCGAGGGATCAACTCACGGTCAAGGTCGGTAATGCGCCCCGGTCGCGACCGCTCTGCGGTGCCGAGAAACAGCGGTGTATTCTTCAAATCGAGCGCGGGATACTCGGAAATTGCTTCACGAATTGCCAACGCGGCCATCTGCGCCAGCTTTTCTGCTCCACGTGGAACTCCATCAAGGGGGACTGCCGCTCCCAGAATCCACTTGCCGCCATCGTCCATGAACTTTGTTTCTTCGAAGGCGGTAATTCCAGCGCGGAGCGCCGCGCAGGTCGCAGGACGGTTTAGCCCAACGCCGGTTATCATCCCTGTGGAGAGTATCGCAAGTGAGCGTGGCATGAGTTCAGTCGTCGGCATGCTGCGCTTCAACGTACGCACCAAGCGACGGGAAATACGATTTCGAGTGATCAATGCTGATCCGAACTGCGCGCGACATCCTGCCAATCGAGACAGCTTTGATTTCGTACAGATTGTTGCGCAGCGGCCAGGTTGCGCGCCAAATCATCGAGAACTTGTTCTCGTCGGGTTCTATCAATAACGTGTCAATCACGACAGAGATCACGCGCAGACTCTTGGTCGGCTCCCCGCGTAGCAACACGCCAATAGGCACATCGATGCGCGGCAAACTAAACGAGGTCTTGCCGTATGACGTCAAATTGAGAAGAGAGACTTCCTCGCCTCCCTGCAAGTAAGGGGTCTGCTGATCGAAAGGAGCTGACTGATAGTAATCGGGCTTAAAGTCGGCGGGAAGAAATGGGCAGACATTTTCTTCCCAGTTCTTATCGTAAGTTCCGGCATACGACGGACGTGGCTGCCAACTTCGGCCGATTGGACCAAACGCCATTGGCTGGTAGTTGCCTCGCGGGTTGTTAACAGGATTGTCGATCTCCTCGCTCGTTGGCAGCGGCAGGCCGATCAACTTCTCGAGATTCATGTGGTAACTGAACCCCTTGCCCGCGTGGTTTCGCTCGAAGTAACGCGGCTTGTCAGGATCGGTATCATCAATTCCACCAAATGCGGCATCATACGAGATTGGCAACTTGACAAAGAACTCGGGCTGGGATGGGGCGATTGCGGTCAGCCCACGCGTCCAGACTCGCGGGCCAACCACATTGAAAGTCTTGGCCAACGCGCCGACACGCATTGCAACCGGCACCCGCTGTGTCGGCCGCCCGTTGGGAGCATAGGCGCTCCCATTGAGCAGAATGTCGCAGCGTGGTTTCTCTGGCGCGTACTCCGATTCGTAAAGTGTTGCAGTTAGTCCCGGTTCTCCTGTAAAGACATCTGCGTCGATGATCGGCGACTGTTGTTCGGCCAATTCGACTGATTCGCCTGACTCTGGGATCCGGAATGTGCCTTTGACGACGACGACGAGCAAAGAGCGGCCATCGGGACGCATCCCCATAGTGTAACCGGCAGTCATGCCTGTGAAATTGAGAAGTTGCATCGATGAGCGTAAGACCGGGAGTTGCGAGTGCGATTTGTTCTGCTGTGATCAGTTAATCTGCACTGATCCGCCCTTAATCCGGTTGACTCCGGATGAACGGGACGATACGTAGGCGCCGCGGACTAGTACCTTTCCCGCCTTGGTCAGTGTAATCGAGGCCTTGCCGCAACGCAGAACAATTTCATCCTCGGCGGTAATCACCGTCCTCCGGCCGTCGATTGTCACATCAGTATCAGGAGGTGTCGGGAATGTGGTCAGGAATCCGAGAAATATGGCCTGTTGGTTGTCCTCCGTGATCGCGAAAGCGGCCTGCGCCGACCCTAAGACCGCGCCTTTGATTTCGGCTGCAGTGACTTTGGCAGCATAGAGTACCGGGACATGTTTCCCGCGGATGCTGATCCATGCGGTCCCGTCGTTATCGATGCGATCGATGGTGGCGATGACGACTCCCGAGCCGACCATGACGGATTGATGCCTCTGTTTCATAACGACCATGTTCACTCCTCAGTTCTGTAGAATCTTTTTCGCCTTCAGGATCATGTCTTTGGCCGCCTTAACGTCGAGTTTTCCAGAACCATCGATCTTGATGTCTTTGCCGTTAATGAATATGCTGCCATCCTTCTTTAGGATAATCTCTGCCTTCCCACACTTTATTGCGATGTCTTTCTCGGACGAAATCACCACACTATCTTTTGCCTCACAATTGAAAGTCTCGCTGATAGTCTGAGACATGGCGCCAGTCACTTCCATTGTGCTGCCCGATCCCACAGACATGCCGAGGCTGCCGCTGATTTTGATGTCTGTGCCGCCCGCGATCTCTTCTGATTGATCGCCTGATATCTTGATCGAATCATTGCCGCCGATTTTCGAATCGCGGTTGCCGGCGATATCAATGCTCTCATTGCCGCTGACCTTTTCGGTACGATTGCCAGTGATCGTAATGCTCTCGTTGGCTCCGACTTCTTCTGTGCGATTCGCTCCAATCGTGATCTTTTCGTCCGCCCCGACGTCTTCAGTTCGGTTTGCCCCAATCTTAATCATTTCGTTGCTGCCAACTTCCTCCGTGCGATCGACACCGATCTTGGTGGTCTCGTTATTGCCGACGTCTTTGCTGCGATCATTACCGATCTTCAGCGTCTCATCATGGCCGGTCGACTGATTCTTGTCATTGTTCGTGACGATGGTCAGATCTTTCTGGCCATGCTGATAGATCTCTTCTGAGCCCTTCTTGTCTTCAAACCGGTATTCATTGAATCCGCCGCCACCCTTGGAGCTGTTGGACTTGATTGTGCTCTTGGTCTTCTCCGCATCGAGAGGGTAAGGAGGCATGTTGGCCGCGTTGTAGACGCTTCCGATAATGATCGGGCGATCGGGGTCACCTTCGATGAATTGGACGACAACTTCGAATCCGATACGTGGAATCCACACCGCACCCCAACTGGCACCGGCGGAAATCTGCGCGACTCGCATCCAGCATGATGATTTATCGTTCTTTTGGCCTTCGCGGTCCCATGGGAACTGGACCTTAACTCGGCCATAGCTGTCCGTATAGATTTCCTCACCGCCAGGTCCGGTTACAACTGCGGTTTGCACTCCTTCCACGACCGGCTTCGGAGTGACCCGTAAAGGGCGGAAGGGGACAACGATGGGAATTGCGCGAAAGGAATTCTCGTAATTGAGATCATCGCCGTGATGATCCTCGTCGACGGGCTGGCGACCGACGTGCTCAATGTGAGTGAGGACGTACTTGCCATTGAAGTCAGACCTTGGCGCATCCACCAATTCAAACTTGTGGCCGGTCGCCAATCGTCGGCATGTACTCTGCCCACTGAGTTCTTTGACACGGGCAAGGAGCGATTGAAGGCGTATGTCGGCCATGCGTGCACCGTTGTCATCGACCTCATAGAGCCCGGGATAGTCATAGATTTCGAGCTTGGCGTTGCCGCCACGCGATTTCTCCGTGGTCTTATCTTTATGCAGCGCCAAACTAGGGGTCGTAAAGTTATAGTCCCGCAGAGAGACTTTTCCAGAGCGGACGCGTTGGGCGAAGGACATGTCGAATACCCACTCGTGACGCTCTTCCATGCCTGTTGGTGAGTGGTAGGGAACCTCGGCCTCACCCGATATGTCGAGGTGATGTTCGGGGGTGTTCGCGATAATGAGCGTGGTCCCGGACTCGGCCGTATCAAAAAAGTAGTAGATCCCTTCCTCCTCCATCAAGCGTGAGACGAAGTTCCAGTCGGTCTCGCGGTACTGTACGCAATACACCCGCTTCGGAAATTGACCGCGCAGTGTCGGCTTAATGGCATCACTGAGTCCGGCCCGACTGAATACATCATCGATGATTTCCGGCGCGGTTTTGTCCTGAAAAATCCGGCAGTCGTGCCGTTGCGTCAGCAGCCAGACCAATGGCACAAGCTCGACGTTGTACGAAGTGTGCCATATCGAGCCACCCCGTTGCTCCAGTCGGCTGATAATTCCCGTGATGTCGCGCTGGGTGTCGTCACGATGCAGACTGAGTGTGGCTTTGGCTCCGACAATGGCGCTGAAATCAATGGCGTCGTCGCTGATGGCCAACTCGATGGAAAAGCAGAACAGCTCGGAGATGGCTTCGTGGCCCGTAAACGATGGGACACGGACTTCACCGTCGTACCCATCGATCGTGAACGAGAACCGTGTAGCAATAGCGTCGGCCATCATCACCCCGTGCTAATTCAGAGTTTCAGTTCATAGTCTGTTCGACTGACTGCGACTGCGACAATCCTTGTCACTCTCGGCAGAAGCGAGGATGCTCTTCTTCCCCGCAACACACATTCCCATCGACCCGCCTCAGCCGCCGAACTGCAAAGCGAATCCCGAAGCGTCATCCCAGACTATCTTAAGTGAGTCGGGCAGCGGACCATCGGCCATACGCTGCAGAATTTGTGTCGACATGAGCGGTAGAAGCGAGCCTTGGATGATGTGATCGATGTTGCGAGCGCCAGTCTCAACTTCCGTGCAACGTTCGGTGATCTTGTCAACAATGACGTCATCCCATGCGAGGGACATCTCATGGCTTTCGTTGAGGCGATTCGCAACGCGACCCAATTTGAGGCGAACGATCCGGGCGATGGCATCTGACTTGAGCGGGAAGAAGGGGACAATGGTCATGCGCCCTACCAACGCCGGCTTGAAATGACGATTTAGGACAGGCCGAATCGCCGAAGTTACTTCCTCGCGACTGGGCGGAGTTTCCGACATCCCCATTTCGGTGATCTCGTTTGTGGCCAAGTTGGATGTCATGAACACGACCGTGTTCTTAAAGTCGATGATACGTCCTTCGCCATCCGACAGCATGCCTTTGTCGAAAACCTGGTAAAACAAATTCATGACTTCGGGGTCGGCTTTCTCGCACTCATCGAGTAGGACGACCGAATATGGCCGCTGCCGCACAGCTTCGGTGAGGACGCCGCCTTCGCCAAAACCGACATATCCGGGAGGCGAGCCGATGAGACGCGACACAGTATGCTTTTCCTGGAACTCCGACATGTTGATCGTAGTGATGAAGCGTTCGCCTCCAAAGAGGAGGTCGGCTACGCCGAGGGCCGTCTCGGTCTTGCCGACTCCAGATGGTCCGACGAACAAGAAGACGCCGATCGGTTTGGTGGGATCCTGCAATCCCGCCTTGGCAGCACGGATCCCTGTTGCTACCGTATCGAGTGCCCAATCCTGACCTTTGATCCGTTCTCGGAGTCGATCACCAAATGTCAGGACTGTCTGGGCTTCGTCTTTGACCATGTTGCCAACGGGTATACCGGTCCAATCGGCGACGACTTTCCCGACTACTTCGGGCGTGACTTCGAGTGGGATGTACGGATTGCTTCCTTGAGCAATCTGCAGGGTCGCCATTGCTTCTTTGAGGGCACCCGACTTGCTGCCGCTGTTGTTGAGAATCGTATCACGTTCTTTGAGGTAGTTGTCGACGGCTTTCTTCTCAGTTTGCCACCGTGCAGTTGTTTCCTCCAGCGTCTGCTTCAAGGTATCAAGGCTGGTGTTGAGTTCGGTAACGCGCGCGTCGTCTTCTTCGCCGCGTCCGCGCAGGTCGCGCTGGTGTGCGTCGCGTTCGCGTGTCAGCGTCTGAATGCGCCGTTCAGTATCCTCCAAGGGATCAGGTCGTGCAGAGAGCGCGATCTTCACACGGGCGGCGGCTGTGTCGACCAAATCGACCGCTTTATCAGGCAGCAATCGACCGGAGATGTACCGACCGGCCAGTTCTGCCGCTGCGACGAGGGCCGCATCGGGAATCTGGACTCCGTGGGATGATTCGTACTTCTCGCGCAATCCGCGCAGCATCACGATAGTGTCTTGCACAGACGGCTCATCAAGCTTGACGAGCTGGAAACGACGTGCCAGCGCGGGATCCTTCTCAAAGTACTTTTTGTACTCGGACCATGTTGTCGCGGCGATCGTCCGCAATTCGCCTCGTGCGAGTGCGGGTTTGAGCAAGTTGGCGGCATCGGAGCCACCGGCCTGTCCGCCTGCGCCGATAAGTGTGTGGGCTTCATCGATGAATAGTATGATCGGCTTGGCCGAGCCCTTGACTTCGATGATGACCTGCTTGAGCCGGTTTTCGAACTCGCCCTTCACTCCGGCACCTGCCTGCAAAAGCCCGAGGTCGAGAACGAGCAGTGAAACATCGCGCAATATCTCGGGCACGTCGCCCTGCGCAACTCGTAGTGCCAAACCTTCGACGACGGCAGTTTTTCCGACTCCGGGTTCACCGACGACAATCGGATTGTTCTTACGCCGACGGGCGAGAATATCAATCATCTGGCGAATCTCCCGGTCACGACCGAAGACCGGATCAATCTCACCCGCCTTGGCGCGCGCTGTCACATCGATGCAGAATCGTTCCAATGCCCCGCCGCTTGCCGGCGCTCCGCCTTCACGTTGGGCTGCGCCTTTTCCGCTGGTGGTGCGCGCCAGGAGTGTCTCGATGGAGGCGCCTGTGATTTTGTGGAACTCTTTGCGCAGTACGTCGGAGTCGACGGGCGTGAGTTCGAGGATCTCGCCACCGACGAGATACCGTGCTGGTGATTCCATCAGGGCGAACAGCAGCACGCCCGAGCGCAGCGAGGTTTCACCGAGGTTGAGAGATCCGAAAATCCACGCCTCACGCATCCAATCAAAGACGAGGGGAGAAAAGACCGGTTTCCCGGTGTTGCCGGATTTCAGACTCTCAACGTTATGCTGAAGTGCACCCAAGACCCGTGCGGGTTCCACTTCGAAGTGACGCAGGATATTTTGAACGTCGGCTTGTGGGCTCTCGACCAGCTTGAGCATGAGGTGGTCGACCGTCACCTCATAATGTGAGCGCGCCACGCAGAGACCAGTCGCGTTCTCCATTGCCTCACGGCAGTAGGTGTTCAATTTATCGATTAACGATTTTGGTTCGACTTTCGCCATCGTGATCCCTCTCCAATATCCCAAATCTTAGAACACATGTTGGTGCTGCGTTACGCGGCGGCTTTGACCACCACCGAAACATCTTCTCCGGGTCGGGTGAACAGACCCGTGGTCCAACCCAGATGCCCTTGGCGGCCCAATGTCGCGCCCAAACGGACCGTATCTTTCGCGCGGATGACAAGCTCGACATCGTGGTCAAGAACGTCTCCAGAGGCAACACGAATGAGGCGGCTCAACGTCGCCAAGTTGGCCCGGCCCGGAAGAAAACTCTGATACGACTCAAAGTCGAGCGGTCCGACACGAATCCGGAACTTGCCAGTCCAATCACTCACCCGCGATCCAATGGTTGCGTCATCACACAGTCGGCAGGATTGGCGGCCGAGAGATGAGCACAGGTCCGTACCGAGGAATACCCAGCGCTGCGTGCACTGCCGGACGGTAATGTCGATCCCGGCAAACCAACTCGCGACTATGGCACGGAGTGATTCGGCCGAGCGCGGTTTCTGACTCAGCAACCCGGCGAATCTCAGCAAGCGCTGCGGAGGGAGTCCGGTGGAGGTGGCCACGCCGTCGGGGGACAATCCGGCGAGGGCGAAGAGACGCCATGAGTACTCGTCGCCTGCGCCCGGTTGGAACAGCAGGTGGCCCCGATGTTTTAGGATACCGCGGTAGAGCAAGCTTAGAAGACGGTGGTTGAAGATGTCGAGAAACATGCGCTGGATGTGATCTTCATTGTCACCCGTGCGCTTGGTGACTTCCTCAGCGTAGTAACTCGGCAGCGGCGAGTTCGTGCCATACAGACCCATAAAGGTTGTCGTGAGCCGGTACGGGGGGCGTCCCGATCTCTTTTCGAACGACTCGATATCCCCAGGGGGAAACGCGAGCGAGGCGCTGGGCCGCAAGCGGACCAATTCATTCTCAGCCGGCCCCTGGTGACCGAGTTGAGCCGCTCCCGGGTAGGCGCGATGCAAAAGCCACATGGCCTGCAGAAACGTGAACTGCGGCGCATGTGCCTTGAGGGCGTCGTCTACAGCAACGGTTGACTGCCGAGCATTGGCGGCCATTGGTATAGTGATCCCTTCTGTGTTCCACGTACCGTGAGTCGTGTGTAGGAATTCAGAGTCGCATAAATGCCCATGAATTGATTGAGGACACAGGCCAGCAAGAAGACGTCGCCGTCTCCGGCAAACCTATCCTCTTGAATGTCCATGCTGATCTCAAGTCCGCGGTATGTGGCGCCATGACGGAGGATCTCGGATGGACGGGAGCTGAGCGCCTTGATTCCCTCGAGACGAAGTTCGTGTGAGCGGGCCGCCTGACGGTCCACCAGCGCCCCAAAGTTGTATGTGGAGAGGACGGAGCGCAGCGACTCCACGCGCGCAAGCGACAGATAGTTGAGTGACTGATGCGATATCAAATGCCACAAGAGCCGGTCTTCGAGCGGTGGTGCGATGGTCGGTGTCACGCGGGTGATATTCGAAAAGTCGGCAAACGCGGGGCTCTCGGATGTCGGGGAATTGATGTCCCCCGTCCGTAATTTTTCAGGCAGATTGCGGTTTGTGCACGTGAGTTCGCATGCGACGGTCTCAGAGGCCGGCATTTGCCCCGAGACCACTTGCGGGGCAAACGATAGATAGGTTTCTGTTCCTGAGCCGACAGTCGCTGGGCGCAATCGGGTCTGGTAGTAGTTTCCCGATGCGCTTGCTGTTCCCAGTGTGTGCTCGTATGAGAAGAATGGCTTGTACTCGCGTTCGGCCATCGTCGTCTTCTGCCAACCGACGACATGATTGACGGAAAAAATCTCATAGTGCCCCGGATTCGGCACATCGGGACGCACACGGTACTCAGTCGTCTCATGATCAATACTGAGTGGTGCTGACCTCAATTCAGCGAGGTTTGCTACCGGAGTACACCCGAGGCGGAACATACCGGGTTTGACGCGGACCTCATCAGGAGGACGCTCGTCAAAGTCAAAGATGATCTCGAACTTATTAACAACGCCCATATCCGTAAGCGGCTTCAGGCTATCGAGGTCAAAGAAGTGGAACCGTTCGGGAAACGTGAAATACTCTTGAAGTAGCCGAAAACCGAGAAACGAGTCCGAGGGATAGGGCCAGAGCGGCTCATCCTGACCAAATCCAATCGGAACGATTGCGCTCGGCGGCAGAGTGGCCGTCCGCGTTCCCGCGCGAAGAGTGATCGAGCGGACGTGGCGGCATAACCACAGATACAGAGTGTTGATGATGGGCGACTCGCCATGGAGGAAAAAGCGCATCGTCCCCCAGTCGAGCGATTCGCCTGATGCCTGCTGGCCCAACGCCAGACCCAGCCGTAGGAAAGCCGGCTGCGACAACGGAGTTTCGAGTGCAATGGCTTCAATTTGGATCGGGTGGAGGCGTACCTCCGCGGTGGTACGAAAACGGCAGCGGGTATCTTCGATTGGCGCGGATTCAACCGCTGCACCGGCGCGGATCACTTGCACGTCTTGTAGCGATGCGCGCGGTTTGAATTCGAGAATCGAAAGCGACGGAATCGGGCGGAGATAGTGCGGCCACATCAGGCCGACAAGCGAGTGGGTCAGTTCCGGAAGTTCTGAATCGAGCCGCTGACGAATGCGGCCTGTTAGGAAAGCGAACCCCTCGAGTAGGCGCTCGACGTCGGGGTCTGTACCTGTCTCGGCGAGCATGTGCGCGACTTGCGGGTGAGCGGCTGCAAATTCCTGGCCCAGTTGCCGCAGATAGGTCAGTTCATCCTGGTAGTATTTATTGAACATAGAATCGTATCTCTACATTTCCAAAGCATCGAGTCCGGAGGCCTTACCAACCTGGGTGGCAAACCTCAACGGCACATGTCCCTTTTCCAGTGCCAGACGCGCCGAAATTTCGAATCGGATATTAAGCGGATTCTCCTCGTCGGCAACCCATGTGGCCTTCACATTTTTGAGTCGCGGCTCATATTTTTCGATTGAACGCTCGATGGCTTGTTTCATTGTCGTAATCGATTCGGGAAACGAGAACATGAACTCATTCAAATCGGGCACGCCGTAGTCCGGCTGAGCCGGGGCATGGCCATGGCGGCTGTTCAGCATTTTTTGCAGATGCAGAAGGACCGAACGCTTCAGCCGGCTCACATCCAGCTCGAGCCGTCGGGAGCCCGGCGGATCAGGATCGGTCAAACGTTCGAATAGTGTACGTTCGACAATCATATTTAATCAAAGGGCAACCCCGGCGGCTGGCGCCGGGGTTGCCCATGTCATGCCAGCCCGGTCAATGGTGTCCGGCGAACGCGTTTACTTACTTGGGTGCGAGCCAGCTGTCTTCGGACTCAATACCGTCGATTTCCCATGTCCACCGGATCTTCTTGTAGGTGAACATTACTTCCTCCATGTGCGTGAAGGATTCGGTCAGTGGATCGAGGCAGTTTGGCATCCACGGACGCATGCTTACGATAATGGCATCCGTGAGGGTGTGCGTGAAATAGTGTGATTCCTGTCCCGAAGGATCGATGCGGTACCATTTGATGGTCACGTTCTTCATGTGCTCGCCCGTGCACAGTGCCTGATAGAACTTTGGCGAAGACTTGTCGAACACCTTCACGACTTTGAGCGCCTCGTGAACACGTTTGCCCGTTGACAGTCCGGACTGCGGGTCTCTCGGGATACGAACTGTATGGTCGAACGCATCCAGCAGGATAGTGCCCTCACGCCCTTCCATCTCGCACGATCCTTCAATGACGCCCTGTGCCTCTCCTTCGGCGGTCATATGGGCTGGCATTGGCATGGCTTAATCCCTCCTGTGATAGTTTTACTCTGCGTGAATCGTTTCTCCGCGTATGCCCCAGCTCCCCAACTACTTCTGTTCCAGGCGGCCGACGAGCGACAACGTGATATCGGCTCCCATGTACTTGAAGTGCGGCCTGACTTTGAGGTCGACTTTGTACCAGCCGGGATTCCCCTCGACGTCCTCAACGGTAACCTGGGCCTGCCTCAGCGGACGGCGGCTGCGCACGCCCGGCAGCGGGTTGTCCATGTCGACCACGTACTGACGGATCCACTCGTTGAGTTCCCGTTGCAGATCCGAGCGCTCTTTCCAGCTCCCGAGATTCTCGCGTTGCAGCACCTTTAGATAGTGGGCGAGGCGAGAGACGATGAACATGTAAGGCAGTTGCGTGCCGAGTTTGTAATTGGTCTCGGCGGCGCGGCCCTCTGCTGATGTGCCGAAGAACTTCGCCTTCTGGCAGGAATTGGCGGAGAAGAAACAGGCGTTGTCAGAATCCTTGCGCATGGTGAGCGCAATGAATCCTTCTTCGGCCAGCTCGAACTCGCGACGTTCGGTGATGAGAATCTCGGTCGGAATCTTCGCCTGAACCTCGCCCATCGCAGTGAAGGTGTGAATCGGAAGGTTCTCGACCGCACCACCGCCCTGTGGGCCGATGATGTTCGGGCACCAGCGCCACTTGGCGAAACTGTCTGTCAGGCGGGTGGCAAAGGTATAGGCCGTGTTGCCCCACAAATAGTTCTCATGGTTATCCGTCACCGTCTCGTTGTAGTCGAACGACTTGACCGGGTTGTCGGACTTGCTGTATGGCAACCGGAGGAGGAAGCGCGGTGTAGTCAATCCGACATAACGCGCATCTTCGGATTCACGGAATCCCCGCCATTTTGTATAGCGAGGTCCCTCAAGAATGGACTTAAGGTCCTTGAGGTTCGGGAATTTCAGCCACGACTCTTCGCCGAAGAACTGCGGCCCAGCAGCGGAGATGAATGGCGCATGCGCCATGGCGCCGACTGCGGCCACGTATTGCAGCAAGGCAATGTCCTGCGAACCGGGTCCAAAGTAGTAGTTCCCAATGATGCCCCCGACTGGCGAACCGCCAAACTGGCCGTATTCACGTGAGTAGATCAACTTGTAGAGCCCCGACTTCGGGATCTCTGGTGAGTCCTGAAAGTCGTTGAGCAGGTCGTCCTTCGAGACATTGATCATCTCGATTTTGATGTTCTCGCGGAAATTGGTGCGGTCGATGACCAGCTTCAGTCCGCGCCACGACGATTCCATTTGTTGGTATGTCGGGTTGTGCAGAATCTGATCGAGCTGCTTGGACATCTTCTGATCGATTTCCGAGATCATTTCATCGACGATCTGCTGCTGGACACGTTCACCCTTCCGTTCCGGAGTTGCCAGCATTGCAATTAACTCGCGCATTCCCTCGCGCGCGAGGGAGAACCCTTCGTCCGAGGGACGGAGTTTGGTTTCCAAGAGAATCTCTTCGACGAGCGATCCGCCGCTGGACTCTGTTTGGGCTCCGTCTGCTTTTTCCTGTGCGTCAGCCATCAGACTATCTCCTTAATCAGCCTATTCGTTGGCGAAGCGGCTCAGCCGACGCCCAGTTCTTTGAGTAATTTATCACGGGCCGAATCGTCGGCCATGATGTCCATGATCTTCTTGCGAAATCCAGGCACGTTACCCAACGGTCCCTTGAGCGCGAGCAGGGCGTTGCGCAATGCCAAGAGCTTGGTCAGTTCAGGGACTTGTTGAACCACGGCTTCGGGCCCGAAGTCATTCACGTGCTTGAATTGAAGCGTCACCGGCACTTCGGCGCCTTCTTCTTCAGTGAGGACATTCTTGGCGTTAAAGGAGACTTTAAGATTCATCGCCTTCATCACGTCATTGAAGTTGTCCTTGTCGATGTTGATGGGCTTGCGCTCTTCGAGCGGTGTGTCGTCAGGGCGCATCGTATAGTCACCCAGCATCACCATTTTCAGTGGCAGCTCTTTCTCTTCCTGCACACCGGTGGCTGGCTTGTAGACGATGTTGACCCGCTCCTTTGGGGCAACAGTTCCTTCTTGAGCCATATTCCCTTAGCCTTTCTGACTGGTGGTTAGACTACGGTAATTGTCCCATTTCATAATACATTGAGCCGCTGCTTTCCAGTGAATCATTTGGAATCCAGGGACAGGGCAGTGGCTAGGTCAAGTCTGGCAATACGTTCGTGCAATTGGCTCGCTTTTTGTGCGAGGTCGGGCGTGGCCCGTCTTTGGTCTTTCATGAGCATTCGTCGGGCGGTGAGCAGGGTCGTATAGGC
This sequence comes from Candidatus Zixiibacteriota bacterium, assembly GCA_046708665.1. GTDB lineage: Bacteria > Zixibacteria > MSB-5A5 > WJJR01 > WJJR01 > JACQFV01. Next base: position 17,619 of record JBKKDE010000198.1, read on the forward strand.
CGCCAGGCAGAGTCGGGGCTCCCAAATTTCCAGCTGATGTCTTTGGATATAGGTCTCAAGCTCTTCTAATAGTGGAGCGGCAAGCTGCGGCTGGTTCGAGTCCAGGCAGATGCGGGACAGTTCGAGCCGCCACAGGAACTGGCATCGATGTTCGCTGGTGGTGTGGATCCCCTCCTGCATTTTACGAACTGCCTCGGCGAACTGGCCACGTGCTGCCATTTTACGGGCCTCGGTGGCCGTGTCGATTAGGCCCTCCGGCGCACCTTCCGTGGCGATTTCAGTACCTGATCCAGGCCGGCTCAACGCCCGGCGAACTGAAACTTCATCTTTGATCCACTTAACGGTCTCGGCGGAGGCGAATGGGGAGCCACCGGCAAACGTGAGATCCACAAGCTCTGGGAATCGGGATAGCAGACCCGCAAGCTCTGATATGACTGTTTCCTGTGCGTTTAGGTGGAGCTGGCCTAGGGCGGCAAGCCCTTGTGCGATCCAACGTTGCAGGTCTAACCAGAGCGGCGAATTGGGAAACGCCGCTTCGGCGGAGTCTACCAATGCGGTCCATTCGCCCTTTGTGAATAACTCTAGGAGGCGCGCCGAAATTTCCGGGCTCGGTGCCGGGACCTGGGTCAGTCCTTTGTTATTGGGCGGGACCATGGTCATGGTGCCCCAAGCCATCGCACGGTTTAGCCGGTAGGGAAGAGCATCAGCCGGAGAACTCTTTCTCAGAATGTTACTTATCTTGTGAATCGTCGTCTTAACCTTGCTCAAAACTTGCCGGGCTTGGTCGGGAGTAGTCGACTCGTCGATTTCACCAGCAGCGATTTTGGCCTGTTGCTGTTTGCGGGCCTCAGATGCCTTTTCGTCGGACTCAATCGTCTTCAGGCGGGTCTTCACTTCGCGTTCCAAGTCGCCGAGTCCTGGCGCATCGTCGCCAAGTTTTTCCGCCAGTGCTGACTGCAATGATTCGATCAACGTGATGCATTCCTGCAGAATCGTCTTATCGTCTGAGGCGGAGTCTTTCGCAGCCGCTGACTTGCCCGCGCGCTCATTCAGCCAGACGAAAGCTTCTATCCGTCCGCGCTTTCTGGCGAGAGGAGGATCGAGTACCTCCCAACACGTCGTGACCAAGTCGCGGCAGAGTTGCAGCCCAGCCGCCAGTCCCCCGTATCCCTCTTTCTCGAACAGTCCCAAAGTCAGGTATGTGGCGACGAGAATATTTTTAGAGCGCTTCTCGAGAATGTCCGCCCCAATGTCGACAACGGTAGACCAGTTGACCGGCTCTTGCGTTACCGAGTCGAGTTTTTGAACCTCGGTACGCATCGCCTCATAGTCGGCGTCGAGCATGACCGACTCTCCGCCGGGTTTATCGCCGGGGATCGGAGTGGTTCCAAGGGTTCGAGTTGTTGCTAAGTCGGCCATTGCCTGTCTCAAATCCTCTGAATGAATTCCAGAACCGGAAAGCGAGGCGTGTCCAGTACGCTCGCGATCGCGGGTCCCAAACTGTCTCGTGCTTCGCCGATTCGCTCTGCGCTTAGAGTCTCAAGATTCCAAATACCATCGACTGGAGTCTGCGGGGTTAGCATGGCAGCCAACATACCGGCTGACGGCGCCCGAAAGTAAAGATATGTCCCGGGATGACTCGATGCCGCAGAGCTATCCCAGAATAACCAAGACGACGACAGTGATTCTTCTCCTACCACAGCCCGACTCAGAGTCGCCCAAACGGTTGTTGCGACCGATGGCGCGACTGTGGGGTTTCCTGTCACGCCAGGGAATCGCAGCCCCATGGACAGGCGATGAGGTTCGTGTCCGCGCAAGGGCGCTAGAATCCCGAACAGGTTCTTGACGCAAGTGTACTTGCGGGCATCGTCGAAGTTGCCGAACAGCGAGCCCCACAACGATTCCATCGTCACGTCTCTCAGAAGATCGGTCATCCCACGCTTTGACGACTCGACCGGGTTATCCGGCACCAAAGTCTCCATTGCCTTGAGGATATTGCCGTCGGGTGTTCTGGTGGCACATGCGTCCGCGACATTGGCTGCTGAGGCCATGAATGCATCCAACGCAAACGGCAAGACTTGTATGCCGCGACCGTGACGATCCAGCTGGAACTCGCAAAACACGGTGAGAGGGTATCGTCGTCCACTTTCGTCGTGGCTTGGACGGATATGGCCCGCCAGTATCTGTCTGTTGTCCCCTGATGGGCGGCCGACAAAATTGAGTGCAGGTGCCGTATCAAAGGTGGTCTCCCACTGTTGACCGCCAAGCCGCCGCACCTCCATGAGTGACATATTCATCCACTCATCCCACGCCCGGGCCGTAGGGCTGCCAGCGTTGAAGCGAACGAAGTCCGCCTGCATCGGAGTCTTCCCGAACAGACCGACATTTACAGATGTGCCAAGCCCAAGAACCATAGGTTGTGGATGACGACCCGACAGCCCGAGCGTTACGGGCAGGCACGGACCGGGCAACGGAAACGAGAAAAGTGTCCGGAGCGAACGAATTCCGCGCCGGAGCCGGATAAGTCAAATCGTACGATTAGAGTTTGCCCGGAGGCCGGGAAATTCCAACTGACAGTGCTACCGGAAGGAGTAGCATCATCGAAGAGCCGCATCAATGCCCACTCTCCGACATAGCGTTTCGGGTTGGCGTAGAGTGCTTGGTTGATTGGTTCGATGGAGAGTGACGCCTGGTCGGCTCCGGGTGTTGGCCACTTGAAGTTGCGCGACTCATCTTGTCCCATCGCATAATCGAAACGGCTGGAGCCATATTCAAAGCGTACCATGCGCAACCCGGTGAGGTTGCGTGACGACGCGGTGACTGTGAATGCGACCGACAGATGTCCGCCGGGCATGGCGGCGCGCAATTGTTCGGCGATGCTCAGGGCCTGCATGTACTCACCCGACATCGAGATGCCTTCGGCGCGCGCGGGTGCGCCCTCAAATTCATCAAACGAAAAGATCCCGCCAGTTGAGCTGAAGAATCCGGCGACTTCAGCCCGCGGGGCTTCGTTCTCCGCCGAACGGTTGAATGGATACGCTTGCTCAAACGTCGTTTGGAATTTCTTATAATATGGTTCCCAAAGACGATTGAGGCAGGCGCATGCCTCGCCACCGGCCGCCGAACGCGCGGCATCGAGCGGGCGGGCAAGCCAGGTCTGCGCGGACCGCGCCAAGTTGGACCCCGCGATCAGTCGCCCAATCATCCGGCGACGATCTTCAATCTCTGTGTTGAGCTTTTTCACCTGAATAGCGCATCGCGCATCAGACTGAAGACCCTCGGCGGCTTTTCCCGTGAGTTTTGGCACATCCGCCATGAGTTTCAGATACGTCGCGGCGCCGGTTTCACCCCCGCCATCGGTCTCGATCTCTCCGAGGAAGCGGCCGACCGGATCGAACTCTGCACGGATTTCATCTTCATAGCGGCCGCCGATGTCGATCTTGCTGTTGGCGAATGCGGCTTTCAGCAGGCCAATCATTGGCGATGTCGGTTGGGCGAGCTCATCAAGTGCGCTCGTCGCTTCTGTGAGATCAGCCACAGGCACCAGGCGTGCGTTGTCCAAGAAGACCCGCCATGAATTGCGGAATTCAGCAGCGTAACGTGATGTCAGCTCCTCCTTGATCTTACTTGCTTCCATCCGTCCGAAGGCGGCGTTGAGGGCGGGATCGGCGGCAATTTCGGCGGGCATGTTGTCGATCCGCTTTTCCACGTGCTTGTCCCAACCATCGCTCGTGAACGCACGTGCGATCTGGCCACCTTGGACGCGCACCGAACCGGGAGCGGCATCCAGCAGTGTGTAGGCGCTTCCCATGGCGGCGCTGGCGTCGTTGACAACGATTCGATAGAGTCGCCCGACTGTCCAGTAGTTGGCCATCGCCTCTTTGATGTCAGCCAAAGTGGCGGCGTCGGCTTGCGCACGCGTCCAGCGCAATTCTGTGTTGGGACGGTGTGCCCAGTAGTAACGAGTTTGCACACCGAGAAGATGTTCGAATCGGCCCCGCTCTGTAGTCGGGACTGTCGAACGCCAAAGGGAGTCAGATTCGATTAGCAGGGCGCCGAGGTCGTGACGCACCGAATCTTTGTGGGCCGTCATCATCAGATATGCCGATGCGCTCTGGAAATACAGATCGCTCTCTTCATCAGTGGTGAAGTTCCGCAATTGACGCAGCCGCCCCTCGAGCTTATCGGTCGACGGCTCGAGGAAGAGATCATGATACCGTTTGAAGTATGCTTGGCGGGCGGCATCGATCGGGATATCACCGAAGTACAATCCCCAACGACGGAAAACGCCGGGGCCCTGCTCCATTCGTTCCAATGTTGAACGTAGAACCTCGAGCGAATCCACAGCGTCGAGAGAATACCCGTGGGATGCTGACGTGACGGCCATAGCGTGACCGGCGACTGCAGCAAGATACTCCGCCGTACCGCGATTCCGCAAATACGTGTTCAAGAACACACCCGAACTAACGATCAAGCCCAGCGCTGCTACGCCAATGAACGCCAACCGCCCGATTCGACGACGCTTCTCCGCCGCCGTCGTGGGGAGGACAGTGGATTCATCCGGGAGAATGATCTCCTGGAACACGTCCCGAATGAAATACGCCTTTGGCTCGCCGGTAGAGGCTGGAGTCGATGGTGCTGCGACGAGGCCGTAGTCGCGGCGCATCGCAGCCATGAGCTGGGCGACAGGAGTGCCTTCCTGGGTCCCAGAGGTGAAGTAGAATCCGCGAACCATGGGATTTTGCTGGTACGGGTTCGGCGAGAAGAGTGTCTCGACCAACGGAACCAGGCGTTGCGTTGCCGCCTCGAACTCGAGCGGGAAGAGGTAGGTCGCGCGTTTGTTGGCGGGACGAACTTCGGTCGCGAGTTGGCGGAGGCGTCGTTGATCAAGCACGGCCTTCAGTTTCGCGCATTCGGCGGCAAATTCCTGATGCAGTGGTGTCTTAGAGAGTTCGTACTTGCGTGTGTACCCCCACACCTGATCGCGCCAATCGCGGTTGTAGTCGCCGAAATACTCGCTGAACCCGGCGATCAAATCGCACTTCGTGAAGATTACGTAGATCGGGAACAGGATTTCGAGTTTGACGATGAGCTCGTCGATCCGTGCGCGTAGAGCCTTTGCCATCTCGACACGTTCGTCTTCGCTCTTGCGCAGCATGTCGTCCATGGAGATCGCCAGAAGCAGTCCATTGATCGGCGCGCGTGAACGCGCCTTCTTGAGCATAAGTAGAAACTTCGTCCATTCTTCACGATCTTCGGCGCCCTGCGAGGATATGG
>JBKKDE010000199.1:0-5104 GCA_046708665.1 Candidatus Zixiibacteriota bacterium
CGCACGCCGGGCCGCAACCCGGTTGGGGGGGGCGTTCGCGTGTCAGAACTACCCCCGACGACCTAAACATAAATCACTCTTTGGGTTTACCCCGCGACCGGGTGGGGGTCTCCGATATCCTCTTTAGATAGCGTGAGTGAAAGGGCCGTCGATTGCGTCAACCTTGAGATTGGGCGCTTCACTCACATGCACTACTCGCGGAGTTATGTTGCTTGGATTGTTGGCTCACCGCCTGCAATCGAGCTTGCGGCAAATAGGGTGTTGGCACTCTCAATGTGAACGAGCCGCTCGATGATGAAGGCTTTGCACGACGCCCTCTGGCCGCCACAACGCGTTCACTGCTGATTATCGCAGATGCTCTCGACGATCAGGTATTGTACCGCCGATTGACGGCTGAGAATTCCAGTGATAATTTCGCAGTCACCACAACAGGCTCGGTCAGGGACGGCCTTGCACTGTATCAGCCGCTCAGCTCGGGATGATGCCGGAGCCGTCGCGACGTGTTGATGACTAAATGACTTTGGCCTCGCGCAGCCGTTGGAACAGCTTTTCGGCAACCTGAGTTGGTTCACCGCTGAGGATTTCGCAGCCAGAACGTTTCGGCGGCGCATGCACGGCATGCACTTTGGTTGCGGAATGAGTGCCAACGATGGAGGGATCGACGCCAAGATCGGCGGCGGTCCACTTCTCCACTGGGGCACTCTTGGCCTTGATCTTGCCCTTAAGGGATGGCAATCGTGGTTCGTTAATTTCCTTAACGACACTTATGACCGCTGGAAGACTGAGCTGCACACGATCGAATCCATCCTCTGTCGCTCGCAGAGCGGTGACCAATATGCCTTCGAGGGCTTCGATTTTCTTCACAAATAGCGCCTGCGGCCAATTGAGAAAACCTGCAGTCGCACCCGGAACCACCGACCGATCGGTGTCGACTGCGTTCTTGCCGAACAGAATGATATCAGCTTCGCCGGCTCTCGTGATCCCAGCCGCCAGAATCCGGGCTATCGCTACACCGTCCGAATCGGCAAACGCTGCGTCTTGAATCAGGATTGCCCGATCTGCACCGAGCGCAAGGGCATCGCGCAACCCGTTGATTGAATTGTCATCGCCGCAGCTCATCACCGTCACTGTTCCGCCATGCTTTTCCTTGAGCCGAATCCCCTCTTCAACGGCATACTCGTCGAACGGGTTCATTGAACCAGCGCCCGAGGGCAGCGTCAACGTGCCAGCTTCGTTGAACGAGACGAGTGCGATTTCCGGGACTTGCTTGATACAGACGATGATGTGCATTCTGATGCCCTCAATTACGCCGGTACGGAATCGCCATTAACCTGAACACCCAAACTCTTGAGCGCCTCGCGCGCCGCCAACTGCTCGGCGTCCTTCTTGTTCGGCCCTACACCGCGACCTGCTGTGTGGCCATGTGCGTGTACAACCACTGTGAATATCTTCTGATGGTCCGGCCCGGCCTCGTCGATCACCTCATACCGAGGCATGCCCATCCCTTTACCCTGAAGATACTCGAGCAGGTCGCCTTTGTAATTAACTTCGATGAGTTCCGGCGCATCTTCTGACAGCGGGACCAGAATGGTACGTTCAATAACTTTGGTTGCCGCCTCGAGACCCCCATCGAGATAGATGGCTCCCAGTACCGACTCGAAAACGTCGGAAAGGATCGAGCCGCGCTTGCGCCCGCCCGCCTTGTCTTCTTCCGGTGAAAGGCGGACCCATTGCCCCAGCCCCTCGCGTTTGGCGACCTGGGTCAGCGTCTTGAGATTGACCAACGAGGCCTTGCGCTTGGTCAACTGACCTTCGGATTGCTCGGGGTGTTTGATGAAAAGCTGACGCGCGACAATCAAGCCAAGCACGGAATCACCAAGAAATTCCAGACGCTCGTAGGTGGGATGATCGGAGACTGAGTTCGCGTACGACCGATGTGTCAATGCCTCGCGCAAGAGATCGGTATCGCGAAAACGGTAGCCGAGGATTGAAATCGGTAGATCCGCATCGCTGCCGCGTCGCCGATTTTTTCGGCCAAACAACGACGATATGCGGGATAGAAGGTCCGCCATAGTCCGTCAACTCCTGGTTGCGGATACGTCGCATCGATATGATGCGTCGTGGCGGGAAGGCCGTGTGTGCGGTGAGGAAGTCCTATCGGCTGCCCCCACCCTCCGTGGGAGATGCGGATAGAGCTTTTGCCCTCCACCTTACGCTACGCGCGTTCCCCTAGTTTTCTACAATCGGCACATTGCGCCTGTCCGTGAAGGCCCGGGTGCTTAGTGTCCTCCATTGCTGCTGTAGGCCCCGACAACCAGAGACACATTGTGGCCGCCGAAACCAAATGAATTTGACACCGCCAAGTTGACCGTCTTTTTGACCGCCTTCTTTGCTGCGTAGTTGAGATCGCACTTCGGATCCTGATCGTCCAGATTGATCGTGGGATGGATGATGCCAGTTTCGATCGATTTGATGCAGGCGATCAACTCGACGCCGCCTGCGGCGCCCAACAGATGGCCAATCATCGATTTCGTCGAATTGCAGACAACATCATCCGCATGCTTGCCTAGGACCGAACGAATCGCCTCTGTCTCGCAAATATCGCCCAAGTCGGTCGCGGTGCCGTGTGTGTTCACATAATCGACTTCATCGATACTGTGCTCTGAGTCCCTGATTGCTGCGCTCATGGCACGTGCCGCTCCCTCACCATGCGGCGATGGCGCGGTCAAATGATACGCATCGCCCGACATTCCCGTTCCGAGAACCTCAGCGAGAATCCTGGCGCCACGGTTGCGAGCGTGCTCGAGAGATTCGAGTACAAGAATCCCGGCACCTTCACCCATGACAAATCCATCACGGTTGACATCAAACGGACGCGATGCCCGTTCGGGTTCATCGTTGCGCGTCGACATCGCCCGCGCGGAACAAAACCCCGCAAGAGCCGCAGGCGTAATTGTCGCTTCCGCGCCGCCGGTAACCATCAGATCGGCGTCGCCGCGTTCAATCAGATGCATGGCGTCACTGATCGCATGACCAGCGGTCGCGCATGCCGAGACTGTAGCGTAGTTGGGGCCCTTGAATCCATGCTTCATCGAGACGAGTCCCGAACTCATGTCGATGATCATCATCGGTATGAAGAACGGTGACACGCGCCCCGGGCCCTGAGTGAGCAGTGTCGAGTGCTGCTTTTCAAACGTGTCGATCCCGCCGATGCCTGAGCCAATGACAACTCCACAGCGGTCGCGGTTCAACGTCTCAATGTCCAACGCTGCCATCTTGATCGCTTCATCGGAAGCGCCCAAGGCAAAGAGTAGTGCCCTGTCCAATCGCCGCGCTTCTTTCTTATCGGCGACGGTATTCGGATCGAAGTTCTTGACCTCGCAGGCGATCTGTGTCGGGTTGGCCGACGGATCAAATGCGGTTATACGCGCCGCACCCGATGTCCCGGCCAGGAGAGCGTCCCAATATGCCGACACCCCAATTCCAATCGGGGTGACTGCACCCATGCCCGTCACCACCACACGGTGACGCGGCCGGTTCTTGCGATGCAGGGAATTCTCAGTCATCGGTAGTTGGCCGGCGAACGCGGCAAAAGTGCCACACCGGCGGCCCTGGCCTTACTTAGGAGACTTGGCGTTGATGTAGTCGATGGCAGACTGAACGGTCCCTATCTTCTGCGCCTCTTCGTCCGGAATCTCGAGTTCGAACTCCTCTTCCAATGCCATAACCAACTCAACTGTGTCCAACGAATCGGCGCCGAGATCGTCGACAAACGAAGCGCTATTGGTGACTTGTTCGGCGTTCACTCCGAGCTGCTCTACGATGATCTTCTTTACGCGTTCCTCAACTGCCGCCATTTATAACCCTCCTGCTTATCGATCTGTTCCGAACACTTGTATCCAACCCTATGAACGCCCACAGTTAAGCAAAACCCCAGCCCAATCGCAACCACAATTCCAACCCCTGGCATTCGGCGGCCCCAGTCTACGCATCTATCGTCCCAGCCACGACTTCGCGCAAATTTCGTTACGCCATGACCATGCCGCCATCAATTCGAATCACCTGTCCGGTGATATAGGCGGCGTCATCCGACGCGAGAAAAGCGACAACCCCGGCGACATCGTCACCGGAACCGAAACGCCCGAGTGGAATACGAGCCATGTATTGTTGGACGATGTTCTCAGGAAGCGCCGCCGTCATGTCTGTCGCAATGAACCCCGGCGCAATGGCGTTCACTGTAATATTGCGCGGCGCCAATTCTACAGCGAGCGCTTTCGACAAACCTATCAACCCGGCTTTTGCCGAGATGTAATTGGCTTGGCCCCCATTGCCCATGACCGCGACAATGGAGCTGATGTTGATGATGCGCCCCCAACGCGCCTTCATCATTGAACGCGCGCAACGCTTCGAGAGCGCGAACGCCGAGACCAGGTTGACCTGAATAATGTCGTTGAAGTCATCGGTCGACATACGCACGGCCAAACCGTCGCGGGTAATGCCAGCGTTGTTGACGAGAATCTCAACGCCTCCCCACTGCTCTTCGACCTCCGCGATAATCTTGTCTGGCGACGATGGATCAGACAGATCACCGACAACAGCCATGGATGTCGCACCCAATGACGTCAGATGCGCGGCGTGTTTGCGCAGTGCCGCTTCATCACGTCCGCAGATTGCGATCCTGTGGCCCGTCGTAGCCAACCGGTTAGCGATGGCAGCGCCAATGCCTTTGGCGCCCCCGGTGACCAGGGCCACGCGTGACTTGTTGAAGGTCTCGGTGCCTTGGGCGGTTTCTGTCTGATCGACTGTTGTGGTCATGTCAAACCTCACGCGGCGGTCGAAGTTGGAGCCCACGCTTCCAAATCGGCGGCGGTATCAAGCGAAATTTGCTGCGCGCCATCTAATACTGTTTTGGCGAGCCCTAAGAGCACCTTCTTTGGACCAAGTTCCATCACTACTGTGACGCCATCCTTTTTCATGCGTGCCAACGACGGGTACCAAAGCACAGGCGCAGTCAATTGTTCAATCAGATTTGCCTTGATCAGTGCGGCGTCGATTGTCGGCTCGCCGGTGACATTGAGAACCGCGGGCTTGTTGGCATTCTTGA
>JBKKDE010000200.1:0-4388 GCA_046708665.1 Candidatus Zixiibacteriota bacterium
CGGCGCCGAGTGCTTCCATGTGGCGCAGTTTCTCGCGGCTGAATGCGTCTGATGTCACGATGTGAATTCGGTATCCCTTTGCCGCGCTGACCAAGGCAAGCGAAATACCGGTGCTGCCGCCAGTGTACTCGATGATCGTGTTGCCGGGCTTCAATCGCCCATCACTTTCGGCGCGCACGATCATTGCTTGCGCCGCGCGATCCTTCATGCTGCCCGTCGGGTTTTCCCACTCCAGCTTGACATACACTTTCGCGAAGTGGGGCGGGGCGACTTTGCGCAATTGCACCATGGATGTATTGCCGATTGCATCCAGAATCGACATGCCGCTGATCATGCAAAAAGACTCCTACTAAACCCTGTGCGTGCTGATGCAACGTTTCGCGCGACTAAGTAGAGCGGTGCGCCGGAAATGTGCAAGTCGAACGGTTGTGCCAAGAGGGACGAGGAGGGAGTTACGAGCAGCAGCGACTTCCTGGGACCGATCGCCTCGGAATTTCGGGTTCGGATCCACAACAGCGGCGCGTTTGGTAACATCCAGTTGGTTCCGGCATGGACATCCCGCATCATTGCCGTCAAACAAGATTACAATTTCTTGGCTGTCGATCTTGGTACCGTCAACTTCAGGGATGCGTCCAAGAGAACGTCGAAGTGCTGATTCGACGGGAGCTCGATTTGCTGGCTCTGCGTAGCAAACACAATCACGCCATTGGCGGATGCGCCTTCGCCAACACGTTGAGCTGTCACTGGGAGCAGCAAGTCCCCTTTGTTGACCTTGTTTCCTTGCCCGACGAATACGATCGCCTTTGTCGAGATGGGAAGAATCCGGCCCGAGGGATCCACGATGCGGTCGAATTCCAATGCTACTTTCGCCTTCCCCCCCGTGGTGTATGGTTCTGCTACGAGCAATAGACGACCGCGAATTGCAGTGCCCGCTGGGAGAACTGTGAATTGGTCCACAACGACTGACTTGCGGAGACGCGCGCTGAAGCCGTCACCACTTTTCTCTCGATCCGATCGCAACGTATGGTTTAAGGAGACCAGCAATATGGTCCCGGCTGGAATCGTCACTTCGCGTGACCGATTCGATGGAGACTTGTCATCCGTCTTGACCGCGACAAAATCTGTGGCGTCTGCCCGCTCAGCAATTGGGTGGAGTACCAGCAGACCCAAAACGACAGTCAGGAAAATTAGCGTCGCCAGAGCAAAGCTTGCGACCTGGGTAACGGCCTTCGCACGGACGGTGTTCATCTTTATCATCCAATCTTGGTGCGAGACGATCTTAGGGAGTCTAAGTCTTCAGTGAGAGCCGTTGAAACCGGTAGGCGCGGTCAGACAGTGAAGAGTGCAAGGCGTCTCGCTCGCAGATATGCCCCCTGCAGAGATCTACGCTCGGCGGGACTGTGGCATACCTGTCTCCATTACGGGGCTCGGATTAGAAATGATCTCGCTCCAAGGAGCGAATCTCTGGTGAGCCAATGGGTGTAGGGTCCTCTGCGTGGACATTGCCACATGGCAGACTATCCCTCCGCACGTTTACCGGGGCCTCCTGACCTTTTCTTCCCGAATTTCCGTACACCGACTCGATGATTGAATTCCACGGGGTAATCGGACTGATTACGCTCACGACCGGGATTTTGGCGGCGTTAATAACTTTGGCCATTCCAGATTCGGTGGGCATCCCACTGGCAATAAAAGTCTGAAATTCAGGCGGTATTGCCTTGGCGATTTCTCCCGATTAGACATAGCTTTGGGTGTACAAGGAGCTGAATGAGAAACGATTCACCACGACGAAGCCCGGGAACGAAACGAACAACCAGCAGCAAGCCGACGTCACGACGTCCCGCTTCGGGCCGTACTACGACAAAGTCCACCTGGACACATCGCCCGCGTCGCACATCCTCTTCGGGAACGGCGACGGACGGTCAGGGGAACACCCGCGGCACGGATTCCGGGCGGTCACAACGGCCACCCAAACGGATTATTTCGCCGGGAAAGAAATCCGTGATGTTTAGTCTGGCCTCACCTGACAGCAAGAGCGTAGCCATTGTCGGTGCATTCAACAACTGGGAGCCGGAAGCCATGCAGCGGGGGCCGGACGGAGTCTGGCGCATTACCGTACAATTGGCCCACGGCACGTATGAGTATCGGTTTCTCGCCGATGGTGTCTGGATGCAGGACGCCAACAATCCGCGTCGTCAGGCGAACGATCTCGGTGGTTACGACTCTGTCTGCAACGTGCTCTGACGGCGAGCACTTCCCTTCCATTCGTACAACGAACGAGCACAGCAACCCTGGAAAGAAGTTTTGGCGCCATCGCTTTCTCGATTGCAACTTCCGTTGACAAATTGCCGATAAGATGATTGCATACGGGTGCTTGACGCCGTGTCCTGCCAACGCGGCCAAGCGAGAGAAACGGGCAGACAATCCGTATCACCAGGAGCTACGACATGGGTGACAAGGGCAAGAAAGACAAGGGCAAACGCGAAGTGCAGAAGAAGAGCGTGCTCGATCCGAAGGAAAAGAAGAAGTTGAAGCGCGAAAAGAAGAACAAATAGTCGGCGCGCTACCGAACCAGAGTGGCCCTGATCCTTACTAGAGGATCAAGGCCGCTTCTGTTATGGTTCCTGCTCTGTTTCCCGCTCGATTATGACCGTGAGGTCGGACGCGATAGCGCCCACTGCGACCAGGATTGTCACAATCGGGGCAACAATGATACTGGCGGCGCCAATCGCCCCGGCGGTCAATGCGGGCAAATCGACAAGGGTCTTCCCGTCTTTATTCTTGATAATCACGCGCCGGATTTTGCTCTCCCGACGCACCTCTTCGAAAATACGCTTGAGCTCGGCGCCCACCTGATCTGCGGCATCCTTGAACTCGGCCTTAACTTTTTCGCCTGAGATTTTGAATTCTTCGAATCGTTGATTCTCTGTCACATGTCACCTCGCATTCTCGGGTACAACATCCCCTACTCGCCCGTCCCGTATACGTCGTTTGTAATATTGATACGTGCAATACCCCGGATTGGTTCACTTGTCCGTAGGACGTGTTCCCAGACTTTTGAGCAATAGAGTGTACGTCCATTCGTCGCTTGTATTGCCCTTGAAGAAGTCCACATCGCGCTTAAGGGCCCCGCGATCAAAGCCGAGGCGTTCAAGCAGGCGTATGGAAGCCACGTTCCGTGTGTCCAACTCCGCCCAGACCTCCCTCACGCCCGACTCGAACAGCGCCGCGATAATCCGCGAGCAGGCCTCGGTCGCATATCCGTTGCGCCAGTATGCGGTTCCAAGATCATAAGCGATTTGAGCACGGTCGTCATTACGGAGCGTGATCTGGATGCAGCCGATGCAAATGCCTTCTACTTTGAGGCGGGTCGCCCAGTTGAACCATCCCTCATCTCCACGCGGCGATTGACGCGAGGACAAAAACCGGTAACGCTCCTGCAGAGCGGCAAGAGATGCCGGCGGACCCTGCGGAATGAATTCGTAGAGTCGGGGATCGGAATACAAATCGAACAATTCTACCGCGTGAGATTCCTGAAGCGGCTCAAGACGCAGCCGTTCTGTCTCAAGCTTCGCATGGCCCACCTGCGCGTGACGTGCCCAGCCCGGCTTATTCAAGTTATTCACCATCTTTACCTCTGGTGTCCCCTCAGACACGCGGCCTGCCTTGCAGACTTTCTGACAGCGGCACGCGATCGGGATGAATTGAGAAGGGACCGTAGCAGAGCAGCCGCAAGATATGATCAGGACGTCGATGCCAGCTCGCCCATGATAGAGGCGAGTCACCGTTCATGTCCTTCGTCTCGAGCTTCGCTCCAGCATCAAGCAAAAGCTGAATCGCCTTCTCAGTTCCGAAAGCTGCAGCCCGATGCAAAGGAGTCTCAGCTTTTGTACGAGCATCGCGCATGAAGCAGCCCGTTTCAACCCCCGGTTTGGTCGCAGAATTCGGGTTGGCACCCGCTGCCAGCAGGACTTTGAGTACGTTCTCGGCAGCGAGTGTGTCGCTGCCCACGAGTGCTGCATGCAGGCCGGTCTCACCGGTCTCGGGCAGACTATGATTGACCTGCGCGCCACACTCGATCAGAAATTGGCACAACCGCCAGTGGCCATGAAATGTTGCGCCGTTGAGGTCCAGGTTGTCGCCAAGTGAGCTGAGCGACTCTCCCTTCGATAGCAAGAATCGAATCGCACTGACATCGCCGTAGTAGGCGCACCATTGGATCAGCGAGACGCCATCCGGGTCAGTCGCGGTGGGCGGGTTCCCGGCCTCTACATAATCGACCACCATATCCGTGCGGCCATTGATGATCATCGTCAGCATGCCTAATTAATCCTCCCGGGTTCAGTCCCGGCTGCCTCGGTGTAGGTCAGCAATCTGGATACGTCGTC
>JBKKDE010000201.1:0-2910 GCA_046708665.1 Candidatus Zixiibacteriota bacterium
GGATACGTTCCATGAAAAGAACCTGTACGCGATCCACCCATGTGGACCACGCCTTTCGTGTGTGTCACCGGGAGGGTATCTGCGGAACCGCTGGACGGTTCTGGAGGGGTTAACGGCTCGCGTCAAAGTCGCACTGCTCGTCCGTGCGGCGCTGAAGCGAGACGATCCCCGCCCACCCGATGGCGCAAGATTACTTGCGCAGGTTGAGATTCTCGAGCAACGTGCGGTATGCCGTAATATCTGTATCGCGCAGATAATTCAGCAGGCGGCGACGCTGTCCGACGAGCTTCAGGAGGCCACGACGACCGGAGAAATCGGTCTTATGGCTGTCCAGATGCTCGGTGATGTCGGCGATACGCGCCGACATTAGAGCGATTTGCACTTCCGGCGATCCAGTGTCGGAATCGTGAAGCTGATACGCCTTCAGGATCGACTGGACTTTCTCTTTTGTGACTGCCACTGGCTCTGTCCTTCCTGACAAGAGTGTGCTTGCAACCTATACCCCAAGCCGACGGCGAACCTCACGTTCGTCATCAGCCAATTGGCGAACAAGATCGTCCGGGTCATAAAAGACTTCCTCCGGACGTATAAAATCAGTCAACCAGATGCATTCGGAAGCAGTGCGTGGTGATCGCTCTTCCGCGGAACCGCCGAGGATGTTGACTTCAAGACGCGGCTCGTGCCCCCCGAACGTTGGGTTCGATCCGTAATACGCCATCCCCGGATGCGGTGTTGGCCGAAACGTCCACGCGGCATACACCCCAACTGGCGGTGCCAATTTAACTTGCGAGAGGGCAAGATTCCAAGTGGGATATCCGATCTCCCGCCCCTTTCTCATCCCGCCGACAATAGTCCCCGTCACGGGGTAGGCGTGACCAAGCAGTTCAACTGCTTTACGGAAGTCGCTGTTTTGCAACGCCTTACGTATAACTCCCGAGCTAATTCGGTTGCCTTGGCCGTCCCCGTACATCTCGACGACCGTTACGCCAACCTGAATCTTCTCTCCCCAAGACTTGATGTACTCCGCATCGCCTTCACGGTTCTTACCCATCGCGAAGTCTGTTCCGATTACAACACGCTTGGCTTTGAAGGCGGCAAGAATCGACTTGTTGAGAAACTGAGTCGCGGAAAGCGACGCGATTTCTTGATCGAATCGCTGGATAACGACACCGTCAGCTCCGAAGTGCTCAAACAGCGCGTGACGTTCGGCGGGTTCGGTCAGGAGTTGCGGCGCGTTGCCGGGGCTGATCACACTGCGCGGATGCGGATGGAAACTCACAACCCACAAGGGCAATCCTAAACGGTTGGCGTGGACGCGTCCGGCTTTGAGGATTTCCTGGTGCCCGAGATGGACACCGTCGAATGTCCCAAGGCAAACAATTGCCCCCTTGTCGATGTACGCCGTGGCATCGGCACATTCGGTAATGCACGGGATATTTGGAATGGCTGGGGGCTTCAAATCAGCACGCACTGGTAAGAAAGAATAGGTCCGATAGGTCCTATTGGACCTATGTCTTTAGAATTCACAATCGCCTTCCCCACCGCCACCACACCATACCCCTCAACACTGATCGCCACATTCGCATCGACTTCAAATTCGCCGATGATCCGCGTGATCATCGCTGGAATCAATTGCTGCCCATGATGAATAACCCTGTCAGCATCGGCTGCGACTTCGATCAGCGGCAGCTCAAGATAATCATCGATTGCCTCAGGGGAAGGCAACTCTTCACCCAGTGAGGCACGTGCCGCGAGATAATCCAACCCATACGCCCCCTCGACACGCGCATTCCCGACCGACTCGCGACGCAGTGATGCCAGATAGGCCCCGCACCCAGCCCTCTTCCCGATGGCCTCAGCCAGGGAACGGATATATGTCCCGCTGGCGCAGCGAACCCGAATGTCAGCCTGGGGAGAGCCGTATCTGAGAACGTCGATTGAATGAATCACGTTGAGACGCGTCATTGCCGGCACTTCCTTACCGGTGCGCGCCAGCTCATAGCGCCGCTTCCCGCCTGAGCGCACCGAGGCCAATGCCGGTACGGCCAACTCCACTTCGCCGATAAACTCAGCAATGACCGACCTCAGTCGCACTTCGTCAGGAACGTCAATCCCCGTTTCCGTGACTGTGCCATCCGAGTCACCGGAATCAGAGGTCGAACCGAAGATGACACCCGCGAGGTATGTCTTATCATGCGCCGAGAGATATGGCGCAACACGCGTCGCCCTCCCCACAACGATCAGTAACAATCCAGAAGCAGCCGGGTCAAGCGTGCCAGTGTGTCCCACACGTTTGATCCCATAGAGCCGACGGATCACGTCGACGACATCATGCGAAGTCATGCCGACGGGCTTGTCGATGGGGAGAATGCCGGAGAGGTCGTCCATTCACAACAATATACGCACATAGCAGTCATTGATTATACTTCAGAGATGATCACCCTCTCCCCCACACCCCTCGAAGGCCACGGTGTACGCCTCGAACCGCTAACCTCTGAACACGAAAAGGGGCTGACTGCCGCCGTGATCGATGGCCGTCTCTGGGAGCTTTGGTTTACTGCTGTCCCGGAGCCGGAGCAGGTCGCTGCCTACATCAAGACCGCACTCGACGGTCAGCAGGCCGGTCATATGCTACCGTGGGCGGTACGGGACCTCGCGAGCGGGACAATCGTGGGGAGTACTCGGTATCATGACATTCTGTCGCAGGTGGATCGCGTCGAGATTGGGTACACGTGGTATGCGAAGAGCTGGCAACGCTCACACGTCAACACCGCCTGCAAACTGCTCCTCTTCACCCACGCGTTCGAGACAGTCGGTTGCAAAGTCGTGGGGTTACGCACCGACAACTTTAAATTCGCATCTCAGAAAGCCATCGAGCGAATGCGCGCCAAGAAGGACGGCGTGATCCGT
>JBKKDE010000202.1:0-2941 GCA_046708665.1 Candidatus Zixiibacteriota bacterium
GTTTCGGCCTCCACCGGAAATGCAGGATCGGCCGGACGATCGGCAACAGCCACGATGCGATGGACGAACGACTCCAACTGCCGGACATTTCCTGCCCAATGGCCATTGTTGGCGCGATCTACCCAAAGCTGCCGATCCAGCAACTCAAGGTCCCCAACAGGCACACCTTTCTTGAGCAAGAAGTGCTTGAGAAGTGGAATGATGTCCTCTCGCCGCTCACGCAACGGTTTTAGGCGAAGCGGTGCTTCCGCGAGGCGGTAATACAGGTCGCGCCGGAATTGCCCTTGCGCGACGGCATCCTGCAGATCGACGTTGGTGGCGGCAATGAAACGGACATCAAGCGCGCGCGTCTCGGTGTCGCCAACACGTCGTATTCTGCGGCTGTCCAACAGCTCCAGTAGTTTTGCCTGAAATGGGAGCGGGAGATTGCCGATCTCGTTTAAGAATACCGTTCCACCATTGGCCGATTCAAGCAATCCGACCTTGTCGCAGGTCGCGCCAGTGAAAACTCCCTTACGATGCCCGAATACTTCGCTCTCCCACAGCGATTCAGGCAAGACGCTGAGGTCGATTGTGACGAATCTTGCCGCATTCCTGGGACTACATGAATGAATGTGGCGCGCAAGTTGGTCCTTACCCACACCGGTCTCGCCGGTGATCAGGATGGCTATGTCGGTACGGCCGAGCCGTTCCGCTATTCGGACTGTGTCAAGTGTCGCGCGGTCCACTGTGACGAATATCGGCGCTGACGTCGGAGCCGCGACTGGCGACTGCGCCATCAACTCCTGATCCCGGTCTTTCATCACGGATTTTAATTCGTCGCGCGTCTGCGCAATCCAATACTCAATAGCAATCTCGACAAACAGTCGCTCCGCTTCAACCAGGTAGGCCAAGCGTTCACGGCGGGAAAACACTTCGCTACGCCCGGCAGCCAAGCACGACTTAGCCCATTCGAGACAGGCGCCGATGTTGCGCAGAATGCTCATGGAATGCTTAAACGCAGCCCGCGCCTCTGTCGTGTGCCCGATGCGCACGCGTGCTTCGCCGATTACCCGGTAGACAACACCCTCCTCGAACCGCTCGCCGACCTTGCGGATCGATTCGAGCGCGCGTTCGCTCTCGGCCATCGCCTCGTAGTAGTCATGTTGCGCGATTCGCACTTCGGCAAGTAAGCGGCGCGACTGACCGATTACGGACTCATCACGCGGATCGGATGACGCGATTTCGATCCCTCGTTGAATCTGCGATTCGGCGTCATCCAGTTGGCCGCTTGATAACAACAACTCGCCCATGTATTCACACCATGCGCCCTGATCGCGACGCGGTTGATCGGGCGCTGCGGAGGCGCCGATGCGATCGAGCAAATCGCCCGCTGCTTCGAAACGGCGTTCTTGCGTGGAGAGGAATGCATTGACGAGCATATTGCGACGGACAGCGGTCTTGTCGCCGTGCTCGAGAACGACCGGCCAGTTGGCGTCCATCGTCTCACGCGCCAGCCTGAGATTGCCGGTGAGAATGTGGCACAAGGTCACATTCAATCCCGCGGCGGTTTGCCAACGCGCTAGCCCGGCCTCGGAGGCCATACGCCATGCGTCGTTGTGACAGGCTATGGCTTTAGCATACTCGCCAAGATAGAACTGCACATTGCCCGACCAATTGAGCGCTTTGATCATCCCCAATGTGTCGTTGACGCGTTTGAACGCGAAGTAGCTGGTTTCGGCGTAGTCGGTCGCTGTCTGCATGTTACCCAGTGAGTAGTTGGCAATGGCCAGCGCCACGCAGGCGCGTCCATAGTAGTGGTGATCGCTACCGTCCTTCAGCGACTCCGAGAGCGGTCCGGCGATGGTTATCGCTTGATCGCTTCGGCCCATGAACGCCAGACACTCGGCGGCCATGACCTGTAGCGCGGTGTGATCGTTGGCATCAAGTCCGTCGGGATTCTCCAACAGCGATTGGATACCGGAGTACGCAGTACCGTACTCGCGCGCATCCATTAATCGCAGGAGTTCCGCAGTTGATGCATCGCTGACTGTCCTATTAGTCACGCGGCTTCTCCTGTTTGATGTGCTCCGGGGATTGTTGGGAGGCGGTGGATTGCGATCCGAGCAAGCTGGCGATGGAGATCCCGAACATCGGGGCGCCGGAAACCGGATTGCGGACGATTACGACTCTCAGCGGTGATACAGAGGCGATGCGCAGGTACCGTTCGTTCGGATGCCCTCGACGCGTGGAGAAATGGGCCCGGCTGCGCCCCCAAGACGTTGAAACGACAGTCAAAACACAGACGAGCGCGACCAAGAGCGCGCGGATGCACAGCCTTCCCATGGCATACCTCTCAATCATGAGGTGGATATGATGCTGCACCTTTCGCTGGCGCAGTCGCTAATTTGTGATCGAATTGCCCGAACCACTCGGACGTGTGTGTTGCTGTATCTAATCCATATACGCCAAACCCAGTCAAGCCATTTGTCCATCAAGGGTTGCGCGGCAGGCCGCCCTCCTTCCCCTCCGAAATGTCCTGCGCGTTCGTGCGTAGTGCTTCGCATCGGATGCGAAGTACTACGCACATTCGAAACCGGCTCCCCACTCTCGCATCGAGATTTGCGGCGCTCTAATACTTCAGGTTCATCGTCGATCAATTTGTCACTCAGATGATTGCGTGGTGTGCGAACTCCAACGATGCCTGACCAATTGAATCTGGAATAACTTGGCACGCACTTTGATATGAACGGACATGGAGCCCGTTTGGGCGTGTCTCTGGGGGAGAGGGACCCCAACAACTTGCCGCCGGCTGTCCCAAGGATGGTATTTGGCCGGCGGCAAGTGCTTTTGGCTAACCTCAAGGTCCACCGCTTCGCATACTCGTCGCGTGACATCCTCTGTGTCATCCACGAAGCAAATCATCACACGCTATTACGATGAACTTTGGAATCAGTGGCGT
>JBKKDE010000203.1:0-4877 GCA_046708665.1 Candidatus Zixiibacteriota bacterium
CAGCCTGTCGGGGGTTCAATTCCCTCCGCCGGCTCCATACGCACGATGACGCGGCGCCTGGCTGAGTTCAGGCGCCGCATCCTCATTTTGGCGAAGTTGGGAGCCGTCAATCGGCAACAAACTGTTCACCCTTGAGAAAAACATCAGGCCGGGAGCCCCAGCTCCCGGCCTGAGTTGCGGTGAAGTAATCACCAGCTTCGGGTCATCCACTGACCCTTGAGTCTACGAACATGGAGTGCAGTACTCCGTTGCCGGGTTCGTGCCGCGGAAGGCGACGTTTACGACCTTTACGACGTCCAACACGCTGGTCACCGCGTCGCAGTTGACATCGGTTGTTTCATACGGGCAGTTGACATTCGGATCAATGATCGCGGGTGCACCACGGAAGGCGACATTGATCGTCGCGACAACATCCTGAACATTGTTGATGGTGCCATCGCACACCGGATCCGCATGGCAGTTGCACGCGCACGTTGGCAGTGTTTCGGGCGGGATCGCCGTTAGCAGTTCGAAGTAGTCGATCACGGCTGCGCCATTTTTCGCGCCGCCATTTGTCCCCGTCGTAACAACACGATACCAGACCGATCCGCCATTGGCGTACTCGACGAGTACGAAGTCGCCGACCGAGACCATGTTGTCACCATCGGTGTCGCGATGGTCGATGATCCGGCCATCATTGAGCGCGGTGTTTACGAACAGGGTTTCTTGCTGCGCGCCCGCCGACTGTTTAGTGCCTGGGAGGTCGACGAACACATCGAAGAAGCTCTCGACCGCCCAGTTGGCAGGCATAGTGGGATCGGGTGGATATTGATTCGGATCTATGACTAACAGCGGACTAATTGGTCCCTCATGCCAGTCGTCAGTCACCGTGATGTCGAAGAAGACATCGAAGAAACTGTCGTACGCTCGTCCTACTGGCGAGATCATCAACACGCGGTCAAAGGTTCCATGCGGTGGCGGCTGGCAGGTCGGATACCCGTCGCAGGTTGGTGTGAAGCGGCATGTCGCAGTGGCATTGCAGGTCGCGACCCGGTCACAAGTTGGCGCGCCTTGACAAGTTCCCAGATACGCCGCGCACGTCTGGACGGTCGACATGCAAGTCGGCGTCTGGTTGCAAGTCTCGACCCCGTTGCAGGTTGGCCATCCCTTACACGTACTCGTGTGCAAGCCGCACGAGACCGTATTCTCGCACGTGGCCTGCCCTGCCGCGCATGTCGGCCCCGTCCCACATGTAGTCATTGGCTCACATGTGTGTCCGTTCGCGCACGTCGTCGTGCCAGTGCAGGTGGGGAAGCCGGGACATGTATTCACGTCCTTGCAAGTCGCACCACCACATGTAGCCGCCGGGGCGCAAGTCGCCACGCCACTACAACTGGCTCCGAGAACGCTACACGTCGGATTGGCCGCGCACGAAGCAGAATTTGCGCATGACGGATTGCCCGGCATCGTAGGATTGCACGGGACCGCCGTGCACGTTTGCGTACCGCCACAACTTGGCGACGGCGCCACGGTGGGCTGGCAATTCGGCTGGCCATCGCAACTCGGCCCACTGCCGAATACTGTCATGCACGGGTTCGGAGCACAGGTGGCGAGATTCTGCATGGTCGGCGGCTGGCAGCCGGCTCGACGGCACGTGAGCCAATTACTGGAGGTTGGGCAGGCCACCAGAGCGCAACTGACCCCGCCGATGGTCTGGCAATTGGCGCCCTGGCAACTCACCGCACCGAATATTGTAGGACAGTTCCCACCCAGACAACTCGGCGCCCCGATTGAAGTGGGGCACGGCGATCCTGCACAACTTGGATCGCACGCGATTGTCGGTGGACATGCTTGCCCCTGGCAGCTGACATTCGTGCACTGTGTCGGTTGGCAAGTGGGTGCACCCTGCAACGTCGGGGGCGCGTCGCATGTCGGAGTGCCGACGCACGTTTTTGAGCCACGGCACGTCGGAGATCCTATGCAGGTATTTGCAGTTCCACATGTCTGCGTGCCATTACACGACGGATTCCCTGGACATGTGTGCCGAGGCGCACATGTCGCAACAAAGGGCGAGCAAGTAACTCCGCCAGTGCAAGTCACTGACTGGCAGGTCTCCGAGGCGGCACAACTCGCGGAGACGCACGTGAGCGACCCGCGGCAGGTTGGAGATCCATGGCACGTATGTTGACTGTTCAAAGTTGGCTGGCTGCATGCCGGTGTGGGCTCATAGGTCGACGGTGGTGGACAGGTCACTGCTCCGTGGCAGGTGGACGATCCGCGGCACGTGCTCCAGCCAACGCATGTCTGTGTCTCGCATGTGGCCGTATTTGGACACGTTGGGTAGTGTTGGCAGGTTTCGTTTGGCGAACATGTCGCTTCCGATCCGGCACACGTGGGTTCCGCCGTGCAGGTCACCGACTGGCATGTTTGAATCGCCGCACAGGTCGCATTCATACATGTGAAGAAGCCGTCGCACGTCGCCGACCCTTGGCATGACTGCGCGTTGCACGTTGGCGTGCCTGTGCACGACGCCACCCTAGGACAAGTCGCGTTTGGCGCACACGTCTGGCCCCCGCCACATGTGACGTCACATGTGATCGAGCCAGGGCAAGATTGCGTACCAGCGCATGTCGACTGCCCGGGGCAGGACGGCGATGATGGCATCGTTGCCGCACCCGGATCGCACGTACAGGGCTCTATTGTTCCCGGAATCGGATTAGCCGGAACGGGCAGGCAGTTGACCAGCGTCCAGAACAAACAGACATTGCCAACCTTTGAAGTTAATGAGCCAGCACAGGTATTAACACAGGTCGCACCGGTTCTCTCGTCGCCAATACACAAACCCAACTGTCCCAATTCCTGGGCTGGGCCATTCGCACATGTCAGCCTGTAAACGCACAAGTTCTGCGTGCAGGGGACATCGAAGAAAATATCGAAAAAGGACAAACATCCCCTCTGGGTACCATTGTCATCGTATAACGGAACGGGCGGTTGTCCCGGATCCTGATACTGGGTGCCGTACTGGGGAAATTCCGTGACAGTCCCGATTGTCCGCCAAGGGTCCTGGTTGCGAAGCGGGCCAAAATTGGGATCCATGATTTCAAGCCACCAGAAGATATCGCTCGGGCCCGGGACTGCATGAACGATTCCCTGAGAGGCCGGCGCATTGGAGGCAGTGACTGTGATTGGTTGGGCACTGACCAGATGCAGCGCAACGATTTCGATCGGGATCGGCGGAACCGGAGGGGGCTCCTCACGAAGCTGTCGAACTTCGCCGGACAAGGAGAATGAATTCGGATTGTTGCACGTCCCGGACAGATCCGCCGAGTAGATCAGGCGCGACTGCGGGACGAGGAAGCAGTCCTCCACGGGGACATCGGCCGAGCGGATTGATCCACCGCCGAGCTTGGCATCGTCGGAGCGCAATCGCGATGGTCCAGTGGGCTTGGAGCCCGGTAAAACCCCGACTTCAAAACGTTCGATCGATGTCTTCAGACTGTGTTGAAATAATGGGGAAGGGTCCGGATCAGCGCGCTCAGCCAAGA
Source organism: Candidatus Zixiibacteriota bacterium (assembly GCA_046708665.1). Lineage (GTDB taxonomy): Bacteria > Zixibacteria > MSB-5A5 > WJJR01 > WJJR01 > JACQFV01. The sequence goes on from JBKKDE010000203.1 coordinate 3,525, forward strand.
CAACCGCGGGGATTGCGGCAAGCCCCACGCACCACGCGAGGATTAATGCCGCGCGGCGTGCTGGCAGCACCTGTAACGATTTCATTTAACCACCTCCTGGCAGCGTTGCGCCGCCATAGAAACTGTGACAAATCCGACGCAGGGCGCACGGTCGGTGAACGTCACGTTCGAAGATTTTCTAGCGAGATGTCGTAACAGGGGCTTTCGATTGCATGTTAATAATTTATACCCAGTTTTTGTCAAGCTTTTTCTTGCAGGCACGGCTTTGGTTGTGGGTCTGCACTGAGAATCCGACATTGGTCGCATCGAAATCTCCGGGTGCGATTGCGGAAATCTTCTCAGCCACTTTGCGTTGGACTGGAAGGGGAAAGTCTTCGTATAATCGCAACCTGCCTGAGCCGTAGTTGGCGGACAATCATGGAGAAGTGCCCGAGTGGCCAAAGGGAGCAGACTGTAAATCTGCCGGCAGACGCCTTCGGAGGTTCGAATCCTCCCTTCTCCATTTTCCTCTCAGACAGTTCAATTGCCCCTTAGTCACAATGCCAACTGCAGAGATGCTCTCTGCTACGGCCTTCCCGGCTCGTTCAAGAGCACCGTGCTCCGCTTGATCCATCGCAACACGAGTGCTTGCGCGATTCCAAACGCGAGGACAACTGCCCAAAAGTACTCGAAATGCGGAGTGGTATCGAAAGCCAGATCACCGATCACTGCTGCGTGAAGGTGGGGAAGAAAGAAGGCGTGTGCACTGACCACGAAGTGAATTGATCGCCGAATTGCAGCCGCAGGAACTCCTCCTCGGCGAAAGCGATGCGCTCGTAATAGACCCAGAACAGGATTGAGACGACCAGCGGCAGCCACCAAGATCCGGTGTAGATCGTGCAACCGAGCATGATGAAATAATTGGCAAGGTAAATCGGATGCCTAACGATGGAGTACATCCCTGAAGTGTTGAGGTCAGACGCCTCTTGTGAGGCAGTGTTGTGGCCAGAGGTCCCGCGCGGCACTGTGCCGACAGTGAAGGCCCGTAGTGCCAAGCCAAGTTATGCGATCAGTAGGCCAGTGGTCTGGTACCAAACTTCCAATCGTAGAAGATCCAATGAATCGCTTCGTTCGACTGCCCGGACCGCAACAACCAGGAGAGGCAGAATGAGCAGCGGAAGCGTGCCGCGGTACCTGAAGAGCCAGTTGCCCTGGGCTTCAGTCGTTTCTCGGAGAGCCACCGTTGCCTCCTTAGAGTTTCTCTGTCCCATCAACATACCACATGCAACCAGCGCTTACTCTGTATTAAATCTCAGGGAGCACCGCCGAGTACTAGCCCGCCAAGGGAGGGACTAAACTCGCGCGGCGTCACGG
>JBKKDE010000204.1:0-4845 GCA_046708665.1 Candidatus Zixiibacteriota bacterium
GACGTTGGCTCGCCCCAGCCATCATGATTATGTCGACCGCGATCAGCCTCGGGATCGGCGCCATCATTCCCTCAGAATTGGCCCCGCTTGAGGACAAGAGCCGTCTTGTCATTAATGCCACAGCGCCGGAAGGAACTGCCTACGAGGCGATGGCCGCGTACATGGGCGATGTGATCAACCTGGTCGATACTCTGCCCGAACGGGATGTCATCGTTTCGGTCACGGCCCCCGGTTTCGGCGCGACAGCAGCAGTCAACTCCGGTTTCGTTCGCTTGAATCTGGTCCAACCCGATGAGCGGGAGCGCAGCCAACAGGAGATTGCCCAGGCAATCACTGCCAACCTGCGTCGGTATACGTTCGCGCGAACGTTTGTCACGCAGGAGCAGACGATTGGCGGCGGAGGACGTGGACGTTCGCTGCCGGTTCAGTTCGCGATACAGGCGCCCAACTTTGACCGCCTCAAGGAGGTCTTGCCGGCATTCATGGAGAAGGCAGAGGCGAGCTCTGCGTTTTCCACGGTCGATCTGGATCTCAAGTTCAACAAGCCCGAGTTAACGATCGAGATTGATCGCGATCGTGCACGCGCCATGGGGATCACGGTGCGCGATATCGCCGAGACCCTGCAACTCTTCTTCAGTGGTCAGAGATATGGCTACTTTATTCTCAATGGCAAGCAGTATCAAGTCATCGCGCAGGCGAACCGTGTCAACCGCGACGAGCCGCTCGACCTGAGTTCGATCTACGTTCGCAATGATCGCAACGAGCTGATCCAACTCGACAATGTGGTCACGATGTCGTACCGCAGCACGCCGCCGCAGTTGTACAGATACAACCGCTATGTAGCGGCGACCGTGTCGGCCGCACCAGCCTCCGGATTCACGTTGGGGCAGTCCATTGGCGCGATGGAAGAGATCGCAGACGAAGTCCTCGATGAGTCGTTCACGACCAGTCTCGCGGGAACGTCAAAGGAGTTTGCGGAGAGTTCCAACACACTCCTGTTCGCATTCGCGCTCGCGCTGATTTTGGTGTACTTAATTCTCGCTGCGCAATTCGAGAGCTTCCGCGATCCGCTTACCATCATGTTCACGGTGCCATTGGCCCTGGCCGGAGCGATCCTGTCGCTGTGGATCTTCGGGCAGACGATGAACATTTTCAGTCAGATCGGAATCATCGCATTGGTTGGCATTGTAACGAAGAATGGAATCCTGATCGTCGAATTCGCCAATCAGAGACGTGAACAGGGATTGCCAATTGTGGAAGCTGTGATTGATGCGTCCACTCAGCGATTCCGCCCGATCTTGATGACAAGTTTGGCAACTGTCTTCGGGGCGGTTCCGATTGCTCTCGCCATCGGTGCGGCGTCGAAGAGTCGCGCACCTATGGGTATCGTGATTATCGGTGGGCTGGTATTCTCTCTCGGCCTTACACTCTACGTCATCCCCGCGCTTTATACTTACATTGCCGCTCGCAAGCGCGAAGTGCACATCATGCCGCCTGCTGCGCCACCGGAAATGCCACGTCAGCCAGTCGGTGTGTAGTTCTCAGTTTGCTTTCTTCTCGTGCCCAATTCAATGTTCAACTGCTTTAAAAGTCATCCAAGCCTTAGATTGCATCACTCCGAACAATGACAAGGAACCCCACGGTTGCGAAGGCGGTTTGCACAGTGGGGACGCTCTAACCAAACTGCAAGCACACTGCAAATGGAGAATTCGATGATTCGATATTGTCTGGTATTCTGCTCTGCAATCGTACTTGTGGCCGGATGCTCCTCGGATGACAAGGGCAATGGCTCACTCGATGGTGGCGACTCGCTGTCGAGTTACACTGTCACGTTCACATCGACATGGAGCGTACTGACACATCCTGTCGATTATCCTACAAACCCTCATTTTTCAGCGTTGGTCGGCGCCACGCATGATAGCACCACTGTGTTTTGGGCAGATGGCGAATTGGCCACGGTTGGCATTCAAGACATGGCCGAGCGCGGTCGAACGAGCCCGCTGACTGAGGAAGTTGATACAGCCATTACTGAAAGCGCCGCACGATTCATACTTCTGGGTGGCGGGATTGCTACTTCACCCGGAAGTGTGTCGCTGGAGTTCATTGCGTCAGCCGAGCATCCGCTCGTCACGCTTGTATCAATGATCGCGCCGAGCCCCGGACTGGTTTGTAGGCGTTGCGGGCCTTGCGGTTCACGATGGCGAGAATTGGACCGACTCAGTCACCGTCGACCTGTACGCCTGGGATGCGGGGACCGATGATGGCGCAACCTATGCTGCGCCAAACGCGCCATCCACGCCGTGTGTCCCGATTTTTCCGTTGGAGGACGGTCTGTTCAAGGTTGGCGACATGATCCCGATTCTTGGGACGTTCACATTTATACGACTTCCATAGGTGCGCACACAGCGTAATCCGCCCGCTGAGCGAGTGGAGTGAATGCGCGAGTCCTGTACACTGCGAAGAAAATCTCATCTGACAATCGTAAACGGCACGGATACTTTCAACGACACGTTTCTCCCCGGGTTGAGCGCATATTCCTTGTAGCGGCTCAAATGATCGCGATACGATTCGTCGAATACATTCTCGACTTCCGCATCAATCCGCACACGATGCGTCTCCATTGGCAGTTCAAGCCCAGCGCCCAGATGCACCAGAGTATAGCCGTTCGTTTCCGTTTCAAATTCCTCGATCCGGCTCTGATCGGCTGCAATCTTGATGTCAACCGATGCATACGGTGATAAGGCGGGCCCAATGCGCTCATGAGTAAGGGATGCGCCTATCCGAAAGCGATTGGCCGGAAGCAAGGGCAGTGGCAGACCAGTATCTTCGTTGCTGCCCCGTACCAAGTCTACACCGCCGCGTACGGCGAGCCATTTTGTCGCGACGGCTTCCACAAACACCTCCGCGCCCGTGAGCACCGCATCGGCCTGTCTGTTCTGGTAAATGCCGAACCCCGACTCGGGGTCGACTTCGCCGGTCGGGGACAAATAAATGAATTGGTCGATTGCATTATGGAACGCAGAGGCTTCAATCGAGATGTCAGGAGTGATGTAGCGCACACCGCCTTCCACATTCAGTGAGATTTCCGGTTCAAGTTCGGGGTCACCAATTTCATAACGAATGGTGCCCTCGTGAACCCCATCCACAAACAGTTCAAATGCGGTCGGAGCGCGCCAGGCACGACCGATCGCAACGGTCAACGCGACACCTGGCGCGGCCCGAACTACGATCCCGCCAGTCGCAGTGAACGCAGTATAGTCGCGCGTTTGGGCGTCAACGCCGAGTTCCTCGTTGTCTGCGACGTCCAGCGTCCGCGCGTCAACACGTGCGCCCGCCGATAGCGTCACTTTGTCGAGACGGGCTTCCTCGTAGAGGTAGCCCGCCCAATTCGTGAGGTCATAATCCGGTATCAGCTTTACTTCCGCGATCGATTCATTGCTCTGGCTCATGACAGCTAAACCGATCGTCCCGTTCAGTATCTTGACCGGATTGTGGTGAATTCGCAAATCGCCGGTCACAGTCTTCAGAATGAGGTCAAGGACCGGCTCGGACGCTTCCGCATGCTCGAATTCGCCTCGGTTGTTGCGTTGCCATCCGGCATCCAGCTCGATTCGTGAGTGCGTCAGCGGCACGAGTCCATGGCCGTGAATTCTGTCGTGCGTGACCTTTTGAAATGGTGTCTCCCCTTCGCCTTCAGCCGGGTCTTCGTGGATTTCCATCCTTGAGTCAAAGTGGCCATAGTCGATTGATGCGAGTGCCGCGGGACCGCGCCAGCCCACTTTCCCCGAGCCATTTGTTTCTCGCCCCCCGGAATTGAAGAGCTCTCCATCTGGAGTTCGTATGTCGTCGGCTGACCGCCCGCTGATACTACCGTGGTATCCGAGTCCACCTGCTTGGGCGCCGAACAAGCTGAGTGCTCCCGCACCCTGCGAGTTGTTCGAGAAGGCATTGCCGGTGATTTCTCCGCTCAACTGTGTAGCACCTTCTTCAGCCGAAGGCAATTCCTTCGGAATGACATTGACCACGCCGCCGACGGCGTCCGAGCCGTAGAGGACACTTGCGGGGCCTCGCACAACTTCTATGCGCTCGACATTCATGGCATCAATCTCAGGAGCATGTTCATCACCCCATTGCTGGCCCTCTTGACGGACCCCATCCGCGACGACCAAGACGCGCTGAGAAGTCAATCCTCTGATTACGGGCTTCGCGATGCCCGCTCCCGTCGTGTAGAGCGCCACGCCCGGGGTCGATTCAATCGATTTCATGACCGTTGCGCCACGATTGCGGTCGAGCTGCCGTCCACTGACGCTCGTGGTCGCTTGCGAGGACTCCAATGGCGAACTCGGTTGCGGAGTTGCGGTGACTGTCACGCCCCGCAGCGGCAACGAACTCACGTGGAGCATCACATTCATTTCCTGCTCCGGTTGATCCAAGTTGACCGTGCGTGTTTCCGAAGCGTAACCGATTAGAGAAAATGCGACTGTGTAGACACCTTGTGGCACGCCTGTGATGCGGTACGACCCCGTCTCGTCAGTGACCGTGCCACGCCGAAGGGCCGGGATGGAGACAGTCGCGCTGGCTAGCCCGCGTTCCGAGTCATCCGAGATGCTTCCAAATAGAGTGTTTGCTTGAGCCGATGAGCTCAGGGACAGCAGGCACAGTACACCGGCCACCATTACAAAGTACATAGGGCGTCGTTTCATAGACTGTCTCCTCTGCATGCATGCGCATACGCGAAAGCGAGTTTGCGCCGCCGAGGATCATCGGACGACGCAAACCATTCGTGAATTCCGAATGGATTAGACAGAGAGGAGGGGAGGGGCGCGTGGAGCCGTGTGCAGCTTG
>JBKKDE010000205.1:0-3304 GCA_046708665.1 Candidatus Zixiibacteriota bacterium
CCGGAGTGGTCATTGTCTGGATCACCTGGCAAATTATCCGGGAAGGCCATACGCGGCGTATGTCGGTTTGGGCGTTGGCATTGATACTCTCGGGAGCGATTGGAAACCTCATTGATCGGGTGCTTCAGGGGGAAGTCGTCGACTTCATTGATTGTGAGTTTTTCGACTTGGCTGTACCCGCGTTCAACATCGGTATTCTCAATCATCCCGGCATCGCGATGGATCGTTGGCCGACATTCAATATTGCCGACTCGGCTGTCACTGTCGGAGTTGTTCTGCTCCTGATTTCGCTATTTCGCGATCCTGTCCTGTTTGGCAATCCACAAACGGAGACTGTTGCTTCTGAGGGGATTGTGGAGACAACTCCGAGCTCAGATGTCGCGCCACCACCACCGCAGCCAACGACATGACCACCTCAGCACCGATTCCGGTCGAGATAGGACGGGCCAACCAATGGGACATCAAGATCCATTGGGACAATGGCCACGAGCATGTCTTTCCCGCGCGATTCCTACGCATGTCGTGCCCGTGCGCGGCCTGTGTAGAGGAAATGACTGGACGAAAGATGCTCACCGACGAAACGGTGGCCGTTGACGTGCACCCGCTGTCCATCCATCCCGTCGGCCGGTACGCTGTTCAGATTCAGTGGAGTGACGGTCACCAGACCGGAATCTTTACTTGGGAACGGCTCTGGCAGTTGGGCGAGCAAATCCCGAAGTCGTAGAGATTTAGGTGCGGCTTTTGAGCGCGTCTGACGGAGCGGTTACTGATCGATCCTGATTCACCAAGTACCTCGGCAGTGCATTTCCCAATCGGCAGGTGATCTCGTAGGCAATCGTCCCCGTCTTTCGGGCGATCTCGAGCGCGGTGATTTCGTCACCGCCTTGACGCCCTAAGATCGTAACTGGATCGCCAGCCCGTGTCGAAGGCATGGCTGAGACATCTATCATCGTCAGATCCATGCCGACCACGCCGACAATCGGGCAGCGTCTTCCGCCGACCAGCATTTCGCCGATGTTGGAGAGGTGACGGGTGTATCCCATGCCGTAGCCGATGGGGATGGCTGCGATTCTCATGTCCCGAGTCGCCTGAAATCCATCGCCATAGTGAATCCACTCGCCTGCCTTGATTTCACGACGGTGCAAGACTGACGATCTCACTGACATAACTGGTGCAATTTCAGACAATGGCTCGGGCAAGGGCTCCATCGCGCCATAGGCGATAATCCCCACCCGTATGGCATCAAACAACGTCACATCGTGATGGAAGGCCGCTGGATATGATGATGCCGCGTGGCGGAGTCCGGGGTTGATTCCCAGACGTTTCAGTGCATCGAGAACTTGCTTGAATCGATCGGTCTGTTCCTGCATGGAATCGCCAATCGGACTGAGATGGGCACGGTAATGCGTGTAGAGACCGGCGAGTCGCAGGTTCGGCAATGCGACGATCTGAGAGATTTCCTCGACGGCCGACTCCCAGTTCAATCCGAGTCGCGAGAGCCCGGTATTGAGCTCAATCTGGATACCGAGTGTTACAGTCCCAGCCAAACGGCTGAACAGTGCGGCCTGTTCGACGCTTGAGACCGATGGGCTCAGACTCCAGTCGACAACCTCGGGAATCTCGGACTCCGTGGGTGGGTGCAGAATCAGAATCTCGCCTTGCACGTCGGCGCGGCGCAGTTGGACGCCCTCGTCGACAGAGGCGACGGCAAAGTTTGTGATCCCCGCTTCAGCGGCGACGGCGGCGACTGCTCCGGCTCCGTGTCCGTACGCATCGGACTTAATGACGAGAATAACGCGGTGTCCTGGTCCGACCGCGCTTTGCAGTATGCGGATGTTCGACCGGAGGGCGTCGACGTCGATTTCAGCGAACGTCTGAGGACGTTTTGGTGGGTCGAATTTCATGGTCGTCGCGCCTCGGGGGCGTGTCCCTTGGTGTAAGTCGCAAATCTATCCGAGACTTCCCGATGCTCCAAGCCAATTCACTCCACACTTGTATGTCGGCAGTCCAGTTAAGGTTCTTGCAAACTCGCATGCCGTAGCGGGTAGTAGCGACCGCTTTGATCATGCTCCGAACCTGCGTATATTGGTCGGCGGAGCAATCGGTCCCATTGAAGGAGGATTGACGACCATATGGCTGAAGAGGCAAAAGTCCAAAAGGAACCCCAAAAGCCGCTCGAGCTATTGCTGATGGCAGTCTTGGGGTTGTTGACGCTGGTTGCGCTCTTGTTGATTCTCACCGACTTACAGGGGTGGATCTAACGAACCCTTGTAGCCGCAAGGACAGGCCCGTCTGAGTGGGTTCAATATTCCTGATCGTGTTCGGCGCCATGGCACTTTTCGCGGTGCTGGCGCTGGCTATGAAGAAGACAGACCCGGAACGTCCTCCACGGGAAATCGAAGACAAGAAACGGGAGTGCTCGATTTGCCATGAGGAATTTCTCGAATCCGACATGGTGACACGTAAGGTTGGCGATGTTGGCTACCAGAGATTCTTTTGCGATGGTTGCGTCATTGATCTATACGAAGAGTCACGCGTGTTGCACGACCCACGCTCGAAGGATTGACCCAACGCCCCAGCCATGCCTCGTGAATCAAAGACGGCCAAAGCGGCGCGTACACAACGCATCGCCGATCAGCTTCGGCTGCGATATCCGGCCCAATGCGCACTGACACACGACAATCCGTTTCAACTTCTGGTCGCGACAATCCTCTCGGCACAGTGCACCGACGAGAGAGTCAACATGGTGACGCCGATCCTCTTCGCGAGGTACCCGGACGCCGGCAGTTTGTCAGCGGCGAAACAGCGCGACATCGAAGAGATCATCCACTCTACGGGGTTCTTTCGCGCGAAGGCGAAGAACATCCTTGGAGTGAGCCGCGCGATTCTGCGGGATCATGCTGGACGGGTGCCGGAGTCATTGGATGAGCTGGTATCGTTGCCGGGAATCGGCCGAAAAACAGCAAACGTCGTTTTGGGAACTGCCTTCGGGCGTGCCGAGGGCGTGGTCGTCGACACCCATGTCGGTCGCTTGTCGCGTCGGCTCGGCCTGACACGTCAATTGGATGCGGTCAAAGTTGAGCACGAACTGATGGGGCTGTTGCCTCAGGGAGAGTGGATCGAATTCTCACATCGCTTGATCTGGCATGGACGCCGTATCTGCATGGCACGCAATCCGTTATGCGACGAATGTCCGCTCGCAGCCGAGTGCCCGCGTATCGGTTTGTAACTAATCCTTGAGCGGGTGGTTTAATCGGGTGTCATTCGTTGTGACGCTTGGTCTCCAACCCGATCAACGCTGGGG
>JBKKDE010000206.1:0-3179 GCA_046708665.1 Candidatus Zixiibacteriota bacterium
CGATGCGTGTCCCCAACGCAACTCCGAATCCCATGGTAGCGAATACCACGAACGCGCCCGCGAGCCGTGCGGTCCCCGATGCCAAGTGGCCGGTCGCCAGTTCCTTCATTCCGACTGTCAACGTCAGGCCCGGCATCATGGAAATGAGACTTCCCAACGTGATGATGTACGCGGATGTCGGAGTCCAGGTCGTTGCGATCCACGTTGCCAGAAATGCGACAACTGTAGCGGCCAGTGGGGCGTAGAGAGTCGAGAGCCGTCGCGAAAACGAAACCACAAGTTCGCCGATGCCAATTCCGAGTGAAATCAGGAGTGTGGCGAGAACTTCATGTTCCCCACCGCCGAAGAATCGCGCCGCGCATGCGCATGTGAGTGCATAGCAGAGTGTCGAGAGTACGCGGCCATATGGCGGCGGCTGGACAAGGATTGCATCGATGCGCTTCTGCGCCTCCTTGACATCGATGCGTGATTTGGCAAGGTCCTCAATCAGTTCATCGAGGTCAGATAGCTTGCCGAGGTCGAGCTCCGACGATGACACCCGCAGCATCCGCGTTTCGTTGTGACCATCCGATGCGAACGATGCGAATATCGCGGTTGGGGTGACGAAGAATTGACCTTGGAGACCCAAGACACCCGACAAGACCGTCATCGCGTCTTCAAGGCGATGCGCAGGGGTACCGTAACGGTGCAGCGCCGCGGCAAACTGCAGTGCAAATTCGATCTTCGATGACGGGTGGTCGGCCATGATTGTTGCCGAAGATAGCGAGCGACGAGCAGGAGAGAACAGGATTCAATGCGAGTGCCGACCCACTACACATACGCGCGTGTGGGAATCGGAGCGTCGACCGGGCACCGACGCAGATAGATGGTAAAGGTGGTCCCTTTACCTGTTTGCGTATCGACGGTGATACGCCCCCCGCAATTATCGACGAGGCGCTTGACGACGGCGAGCCCCAGGCCGGTCCCGCTGGGCTTCGCAGAGACGAATGGCTCGTAGAGTCGTTCGCGGATGCGCTGCGGGATCCCTTCTCCAGAGTCGCACACCGCGATCGAAGCCCACTCACCAACGCCGAGGAAGCTGTCTACTTCGTCCGTGCGTGACACCGTGTGGGATCGAACTCGGGCGGCGATCTTTCGTTCACTGTCGTGGCAGGCTTCAACGGCGTTGAAGACCAGATTGATCAATATTTGCTTCAGATGATCGGGATCCGCCTCGACCATCATCGTGCGATCGACCACTTCGGCATGCAGGTCGATGTTTCTGATCCCGGATTGCAGATAGTGGCGCTTGGTGATTTCAAACACCTCGTTTAGTACCGTGGCGACACACACACGACCAGTGACAACCGGCGACATACGGGCATAGAGAAGGAAGTCGCTCAATATCTGATTGAGACGAGAGGACTCTTTCACGATGAGATTGAGCAGCTGTGCGTTCTCACCAGACACGTCGAGGTCATTGCGCAGCACCTCCACGGACCCGGAAATGGCGGCCAAGGGATTACGGATCTCGTGAGCGATTCCTGCTGAGAGCTCACCAATGGCTGCTAGACGGTCCTGTCGGCGCAACCTTTCCTCGATTTGCTTGACATCGGTCAAGTCCGCAAAGACTGCGATGACACCGCGTGGCTTGCCGTTTCCTCCTGACAGAATCGAGGTCGAAATGCCCACGGGGAGTGACTTACCGTCCTCGCGGCAGATGGTCAGTTCGGTTCGACTGTCCATCTGCTGTGTGGCGACTACCCAATCGAGGCGGTCGGCCAGTTCAGGGTAGTTAGAACCAATGCCTTCTCGGATCGATCGCCCGCGAACCCGTTTTTCCGACAGGCCAAGAATCTCTTCAGCGGCGCGATTGAAATAGACGATGAATCCCGCCAAATCGACGGTCAGAACGCCTGAGCGCAGATGCTTGAGTATGTCGCCCGTCTCAAGCTTTGCCATCTGTAGTGCTTCAGAGGTGTGCGCCAGAGCTTCATCCTTCGAGTACAACCGCTCGGCGAGATACCCTCCAGCGAAGGCGCATAGGAAAAAGATGCAGAGCCGCAGAAAGATCGTGTAGAAATCCTCGTCGGGCATATGCCGAAGTTCCGCCCAGACCTCCCACGACAACATCGAAGTGGCTTGGCGCCCGGCTTCGATCCAGACGACCAGGAAAAACGATGACGATGCACACGCCGCAATAAGGAGCGTTCCGACCAAGCGATAAGACATCGCCGCGGAAATAATCGTCATCAGATACAATGAATTGTAAGGGGACCGCATTCCGCCGGTGAAGTACACAACCAGTGAAACGACGATCAACTCTATCGCGATCTGAAGAGTCAGCGTGGTCGAGACGAGCTTGCGGAAGCGAACTCCCTTGAGGAGCAGTAGCGACAGGATGGCGAGGACTGTGAAGCTCCCATAGACAGGCAGGGCCCAATTGAGCCCGATCGAGGTTGCAAGGTGTGGCCACGCAAGCGCGGCAGTCACTGCAAAGGTGACCGCGCGCGTGCCGATGACCCACATCGGGCGTGCGCCCTGGTTGTTGCGTCGCGAGTAGACCAGCATGGGATTTCGTCTACTAAGAGTAACGGCGGCACGGACAGTAGTAGCACGTGCCGCCGTCAATCAGAGTGTTGCGACCCTACTTGATCTTGCCGATGATGTCGAACATCGGCAGGTACATAGCGATTAGAATGCCACCGATGACCACGCCCATGAAGACGATGATCACTGGCTCAATAATCGATGTCAGAGCGGTGACTGCGGCATCCACTTCTTCGTCGTAAAAGTCTGCGATCTTGGATAGCATCTCATCCAAGCCTCCGGTCTTCTCACCGACCGAGATCATCTGCGTGACCATCGGAGGGAACACTCCGGTTTCGCGGAGAGGTCCGGTAATCGTGTCACCCTCGGCGATCGAGACGACGGATCGACGGATCGCGTCGGAAATGACACGGTTTCCCGCAGTCTTGGCTGTGATTTCCAACGCCTCAAGAATGGAGACGCCGGACGATAGAAGTGTACCCAACGTCCGAGTGAACCGCGATACCGCGCTCTTGCGAATCAGACTGCCAATGAGTGGTGCGCGCAGCATAATCTTGTCGTAGTTCAGCCGGCCGCTATCAGTCTTGATCCAGTAGCGGAATGCAATGGCACCGATGATTACGCCCCCGAAGATGTACATGATGTTGCTT
>JBKKDE010000207.1:0-4194 GCA_046708665.1 Candidatus Zixiibacteriota bacterium
AGAATGATCGATGAGGGTGTTGATATCATCGACGTTGGCGGTGAGTCGACCCGTCCCGGGTCGCAGCCGGTTCCCTCAGATGAGCAAATTCGCCGCACGATTCCCGTCATTAGTGCGCTTCGTCGCGCTTGGGATGGCCCGATTTCAATCGACACAACCCGTGCTGATGTCGCCGAAGCTGCGCTTGGCGCCGGCGCGAGTTGGGTCAACGACATTTCCGCGATGCAAGATGACGACAATATGCCCGGCGTTGTCGCGCGCGCCGGATGTCCGGTTGTGCTTATGCATATGCAAGGCAAGCCGGGTACAATGCAGAATAGCCCGGCGTATGTAGATGTGGTTGCTGAGACGATAGCGTTTCTTACACAACGTGCCCAATTCGCCGCACATATAGGCGTTGCACGCGAGAATATCATTCTCGATCCCGGTATAGGGTTTGGAAAACAGTTCGAACACAATCTCGAACTGCTCCGACGTCTCCCCGAGGTTGTCGCACTCGGCTACTACGTGCTCGTTGGCGTATCGAGGAAATCGTTTATCGGACATCTGACCGGTGCGGCGGTAAATGAGCGTCTCGCGGGCTCATTGGCGGCAGCGCTGCGTGCGGTCGATGCGGGCGCGATCATGCTCCGCGTACACGAAGTTGGTCCGACCAAGCAAGCACTCACAATTGCCAGGGCTATCTCAGCGGAGTAACTCGATCACTTTATTGTTACGATGAGTCGCGGGGTTTGACCCGGGGCCGCTCAAGTCGTATTATGTAGCGCAAGTCACGACCACTTGCACCGGAGGATCGGTGGAACTGTTCCGCATCGGATTTCTTCAGTTCCGTCTCATCGACCTGCTCGATGTGTTGGTCGTGTCGTATGTCTTTTACCGAATGCTGCTCCTCATGAAGGGTACACGTTCGGCACAGATAGTTGCGGGCTTGTTGTTGGTTGGCGTCATGGCGTTCCTGTCACTCTGGTTTCAATTGCAGGGTGTCACATGGCTCTTTACCAATCTGGCAACGGTCGGGTTCATCGTGCTCGTCGTGGTGTTTCAGCCTGAGTTGCGTGGTGCATTGGCGCAGATCGGACAGTCTCGGTTCTTCAAATCTGTCCTCAAGATTCAAGACACGACTGCGATGGATGAGATCATGCGTGGAGTCGAGCGTCTGACCGAGTTGGGATGGGGTGGGTTGATCGTGATCGAACGGGACGTGGGATTACGAAATATCGCAGAGACCGGCAAGTTGGTCGATTCCAAAGTCACGGCCGAATTGCTGGTGACCATATTTACACCGCATTCTCCGCTGCATGACGGAGCTGTCGTTATCACCGGGGGAAATATCACCGCGGCCGCGTGCACGCTTCCCCTGACACTGAACGAAGAATACGCAGACTTATTCGGGATGCGTCACAAGGCGGCAGTCGGAATCACAGAAGATTCGGACGCGATCGCGATCGTCGTCTCGGAAGAGAGTCGGCAAATTTCTCTGGCGCAGGGCGGTCGCCTCTACCGAAATATTCCGGCAGACAAATTGAAGGACAACATTGCCGCACTGTCCGGAACTTAGCATTTCTCACGTGTCATCACTCAGATCAGGATTGAGTCAGTCCTATGCAATTTGTCGATGAAGTCATCCTAAATATAACTGCGGGTCGTGGTGGCGCTGGTTGTGTGTCATTCCGAAGGGAAAAGTTCGTGCCATTGGGCGGACCCGATGGCGGTGATGGGGGCAAGGGCGGAGACATCATCGCGGAAGTCGATCCAAATCTGGCCACACTCCTCGACCTTCGCTATAAGAAGCACATCCGGGCAGATCATGGTGAGCACGGCTCCGGCGCCTTACGTGCTGGCGCGCAAGGCAAAGAAACGATTCTCCGTGTCCCTCCCGGGACGTTGATCTTCGACGACGAAGATCGGACACTGCTCGCCGAATTGATTCAACCAGGAGAACGCGCCGTCATCGCCGAAGGTGGTGTCGGAGGCAAGGGCAATGCGCATTTCAAGTCGTCGACACGTCAGGCGCCACGCAAGGCGCAAACCGGAATGCCGGGCCAATCGCGCATGATCAAGATCGAGCTGCGGTTGATTGCCGATGTCGGCCTCGTCGGGTATCCCAACGCGGGCAAGTCGACATTTCTGACTGCGATCTCAGCAGCCGAGCCAAAGATCGCCGCATATCCGTTCACAACACTTCAGCCGCAGCTTGGCGTAGTTGAGCGCGCACATTTTCAGACGTATACAGTGGCCGATCTTCCGGGCCTGATCGATGGCGCACACGAGGGAAAAGGGCTGGGGTTTCGATTCCTCCGCCACATACAACGTACCCGAGTCCTCGTCTTCCTGCTCGACATAACATCGGAATCGCCGGGCGATGATCTGGCGCATTTAATGTTGGAGCTTCAGGCATTCGACCCGCTCCTACTCGAGAAGCCCCGAAGAGTAGTCCTCAATAAGATCGACCTTGAAGGCGGTCAGGTGGATATGAGTGAGCATCCGTATGCTGATTTTGCGATATCCGCAATGACCGGACTGGGGATTGAACCCGTCTTGCAATCGCTCGATGGCCTTCTCCTCACGCCGCGACGCGCCGCTGCGCGCACATCGGCCTAACCTGCCCAAACGAAGACCTGCGCATGCAGACTGACGTTACAATCCTGGCGGCCACGGAATCCGATCAACGGATTCCGGTTGATGCCGAATACTGGTTGGCGCTGTCGCGGCTTCCCGGTGTCGGGCGTGCAACATTCTTGCGGATTATCGAGTCATTTAAGTCGCCAAGGGACGCGTGGCAGCGTTCGGACACGGAGTGGAACAACGCCGAGGTGTCGCGTGTCAAACTTGAAACCCACTTGCAGCGCGCCGATGCGTTAGCTTGGGCAAGAAAACAGATCGACAGCTTGTCAACAAGCCGCTGGTCGTTAGTCGTGTACGGCGGGGAAGGGTTCCCGCCGAGCTTGTCTTCTCTCCGGTATCCACCCCCGTACTTGTTCATGCTTGGTACGCTTCCTGATCCTCCGGCCTTGGCGGTCGTCGGATCGCGCAAGGTGACCGAGTACGGCGCGCGCATCACGCGTGACCTAACGGAGGAATTGGCTGCAGCGGGTTTGACGATTGTCTCGGGTTTCGCTCGTGGTATCGACACGATTGCGCACAAAGCCGCAATCGAAGTCAACGGAAAGACCATCGCAGTGTGGGGAACCGGGCCGGATGAAGTGTATCCGGAGGAGAACAAGGATTTGGTGGACCAGGTTGCAGAGCACGGATGTGTTGTCACGGAGTTCCCATTTGGCTTGGCTCCCGATGCCGCGAATTTCCCTGTTCGCAATCGACTGATCGCCGGGTTGTCCGATGGTGTGCTCGTGGCTCAGGCCCGTCGTAAGTCCGGCGCTCTCCTCACGGCCGAGCATGCGTTGGAGCAGGGGAAGGAAATTTTCGCGATTCCCGGCGAAATCGGGCAGGAGTCTTTCGTCGGGACGCATGGCCTTCTCAAGCAGGGAGCGCGCATAGTCACCTGCGTCGATGACATTCTGAGCGTGTTCCAAATGGAAACACCGCGTCGACGCAATCGTGAGAGTGCTCCGTCAAACGTAATCGCAATTCCGATGCCCCCGCTCAACGACATTGAACGCCGGGTGTACGATGGCCTTGGAACAACCGCTTGCCACATCGATCGTCTCTCGGTTTCTTTGCAAATGTCCGTGGGTGAAACAGCCCGCGTACTTACGATGCTCGAATTGAAGGGACTGGTAACGAAACAGGCGGGCAACTTGATAGCCCGCGCGCGATGACCGGTCTTTACTCTGACACCTCCTGGCCACCGCGACCGTGACTGAGAAGAATGTAACTGTGACAAATCCGTTGGGAGTCCATGCCCGACCCTCTGCCATGATTGTGCAGACGGCGTCAAAGTTTCGCGCGGAAGTATCCCTGATCAAGGACGGGAACTTGGTCAATGCCAAGAGCATGCTTGGAGTGATGACGCTGGCTGCCGAGATGGGTTCGGTTGTTACCATTCGCGCCGACGGCTCCGACGAGGGAAAGGCAGTTGATGCATTGGTCCGGGTATTCGAGATGCGATTCGGCGAACGCTAACTCTCATAGGTCCTCATGGCGGCATACACCGTAGAGACTCGCCTACGCGGCGTCGCCGCCTCCCCGGGAATAGCTCTGGGCCCGGCGTTTGTCTATCGTATGGGGCAAGAT
>JBKKDE010000208.1:0-12705 GCA_046708665.1 Candidatus Zixiibacteriota bacterium
ATGCTAATGTATTCGAGTTGTGGATGGTTCTTCGATGATATCTCGGGAGTTGAGGCGACGATGTTGCTGCAGCAGGCGGGCTGGGTAATTGCTCAAGCGCGCTCAACATTCAAGGTGGATTTCCTCGACGGCTACCTCGAACGTATCGCCCAAGCGAAAAGCAATGACACCGAGGCAGGTAACGGCGCTCAGATTCTGCGCCGGGCGTGTCCCCAATTGTAATGTATTGCACATCAAACGGTTGGGACTAATTTTCCGGCTTATGCAAAAGTGATTCCCTCCGGCGTCAGAAGTTGGCATGCTTGGTCCGCTGTGTAACCGAGAATCATCAATCCACAAAAGGAGTGAGCAATGCGTGGACGTTGGATAGTTGGTGGTCTACTGGTAATCGGGCTTCTGCTCGGCAACATGCCGGTACGCTCAGAGGGCGAGAATGCGCTTCCCGCTGGCGCCGATCAGGACGCGATGATGAAGGAATGGGCCAAATGGGCCATGCCCGGCGAGATGCACAAGCATCTGGAGAAATTGGTTGGTAACTGGACAGTGAAGACCTCGATGTTGATGGATCCAAACGCTCCGCCGATGGAGTCGATGGGTACGGCGAAGAACTCGTGGGTATTGGGAGGTCGCTGGGTGCGTCAGGAATTCACCGGCGACATGATGGGAATGCCGTTTGAGGGCATCGGAATGACGGGCTATGACAACTTCAAGAAAGAATTCATCAGTACTTGGACGGACAATATGTCCACCACGATGATTCGTTCTACCGGAACCTGCAACGCTTCCGGAACTGAATTTAATATGAGTGGCATCATGGATGAGCCGATGACTGGTGAGCGGGACAAGAAGTTCCGTCATGTATGGAAGGTCACCAGTGCGGATACGCATGTGTTTGAGGCCTATGACAACATCCCTGGCAAGGGTGAAGTTCGGGTTATGGAGCTTACGTACACGCGGGTGAAGTAATCTCGCGTGAAATAACGTCTTCTTAACATTGGCTTAACGGGCCGCGGTAGACCAATTGGTCTGCCGCGGCCTTTCTTTTAGACGACAATTGGAGATCTGACGGGCTTGTAGCCCAAGGAAGGAAAGTGTAGATTGGTCATGACCATGGCTGGCGGTAAAAAGATCCTCGTCGTTGAAGACGAGCGTGATATCGGCGAACTGGTGGTGCACTACCTCCAGAAGGAGGGGTTCATCTGCAACCGGATCGGCGATGGGCGTACGGCTTTGGCTCGCGCGGAATCAGAACTACCTGATCTGATCATACTCGACCTGATGTTGCCCGGGATGGATGGGCTTGAGGTGTGCCGTCGTCTGCGTCAGGATGAGAAGACCATGCTCATTCCGATCATCATGTTGACGGCGAAGGGTGAAGAATCCGACAAGGTTGTCGGGTTGGAAATGGGCGCCGACGATTATGTGACCAAGCCGTTTTCGACCAAGGAGCTTGTGGCGCGTGTGAAGTCGATGCTCCGACGTGTCGAGCGCAACGAAAAGGCGCCGACCGCTTACCAGTATGGTGCATTATCATTGGATCGCAGCCGGTTCGAAGTGGTCGACAATGGCACGCATATCACATTGACGGCCAAAGAATTCGGGCTCCTGGAGGCGTTTCTTCGGGGACGCGGACGAATTCTGACGCGAGACTATCTGTTGAATAGTGTCTGGGGATATGACTACTTCGGGTCGACACGTACGGTCGATGTGCATGTCCGCCATCTTCGTGACAAGATTCCGATGCTGGCAGCAGCGATTCAGACAATCAAGAACATTGGTTATAAGCTCCGCGAAGAACCATAAATCATGAGACCAACAAGGCGCATGGGCACACTGTTGCGACGCGTGTGGCCCTTTGTTGCCGTTGGCGCCATCTCAATCCTCGCAGCCGGTTTCTTTATTTCCCGCCAAATCCAGCGTCAATATCTGCGTCAGTCGCACGACCGTCTTGAGCGTGAGGCGGCAGTGCTCAGTCAGGTTGCGGCCATGTTCTTTCGCCTGAATGACGCCCGGTTGTGGCACAATCAGGCGCAGGAATGGCACCGGTTGTTGGATGTTCGGGTCACTGTGATTGATTCGACAGGCATGGTTATCACCGATACCGACTGGCCCGAAGATTCAATCGCCGCGCTCAGCGGGAATTTCCCCGCAACGGCGCTGACAGAGGAAGTGAGCGAGGATCGTTGGGCGATCGGGTACTCGTCAGTCTGGAACGCCGAGCTTCTCTACGCCACCGAACTTGTTCGTGTTGACGGGCTAACACTCGGCGCCATTCGACTGGCGCTGCCGCTATCGGCCCTCGAAAGCCAGCAGACCGATGTCAGAAATCTGTTTCTGACCATCTTATTGATCACCGGCGTACTGCTGGTGGCGATTTCGGTCTGGGTGGGCAACTCGATCAGGCGACCACTGGCGCGGCTCGCGCAGACTACGGCGCGCTATTCACATGGTGACTGGGATGCGCGTGTCCCCGTTGATCCGTTTCGTTCGTCCGACGAATTCAGCGAACTGGCGCATGATTTTAATGCCATGGCCGATGAAGTGCAATTGCGATTCCTGCAGAGCCGTCGCGAACGCGATCAATTGCAAACTGTACTCTCGAACATGTCTGACGGTGTCCTCGCTGTCGATGCGCAAGGGCGCATACGATTGGTCAACGACGCGTTCGTCCGGTTTTTCCGTCCTGTTCTACCCGATGCTGTGGGGCAGGCGCACACGGAAGCGTTTCGCGACCGTGGTCTGAATGAGTTGATCGAGAAACTTCTCAACGGCGAGTCTGACGAGAGCGAAGAGCTGGAAGTCATTTCGCCGCGCCGTCGTATTTTGGTGGTTCGCACAGCGCTGATCGATGCGGCCTCCGGCGAGGACGTACGAGGTGTGTTGGTCGCACGTGATGTCACAGCCCGACGCCAGATCGATCAGATGCGACGCGACTTTGTTGCCAATGTCTCACATGAGCTGCGGACACCTCTGACATCGATACTTGGATATGCGTCCGCGTTGCGGGACACGCAGAATTTCTCACCACCGGCCACGACTTTTCTAGAGACGATCGAGCGCAATGCCGAACGCATGAATCGCATCGTCGGTGACCTGCTCGAACTTTCGCGGATTGAGGCGCCGGGATACAGACCAACGAGGACATCGTTCTCGCTCTCCGGCTTGGTCGAAGAAATGCGGTTGTCGCTCGCGCAGTCGCTCGCAGCACGTTCGCAGAGACTTGTTGTCGATATTGCCGAAGATGCCGCGACCTGTCTTGCCGATCGTGATGCGGTCAGCCGTATACTTGTCAACCTGATCGACAATGCCATTAAGTATAGTCCCGATGGCACAGGCATCACGGTGTCGGCTCGGCGGGAGCAGGATTCTCTCGTGCTCGCAGTCACCGACATTGGGCCAGGCGTACCGGAGACAGATCGCCCCCGACTCTTCGAGCGATTCTATCGGGTGGATCGTGGACGCTCGCGGGAAATGGGCGGTACCGGGCTGGGGCTCTCCATCGTCAAGCATCTCGCCGAATCGCATGGGGGAGTGGCGCATTATGAACCGAATTCGCCGACCGGCAGTCGGCTGATCGTCGTAATTCCGCAGACGGCAGATAGTTAGGCCATAATGACGGCGGATTCCCTTCTGTTCTACCACCATACAATTTACTCACAGTTAACACACCTAACACAAAATCAAAATACCATTCATCTAAACTTCGCCGTCCGTTAACGAGGCGTGAAGCAAACGAGTGTGCCATTAGGAGGGATGGAATGGCCAAGCAGTGGAAGCAGTGGGTGATTGAACTGGCGATTGTTAACGTCCTGTTCATCGCTAGTTCATCTGTCGCGCAAGACTCGGCTTCAGATTCACTCACCGAGAAGGTCAATCAGATGGGGGACGAGTTTGAAGGGGTGAAGGAGCGGTTGTCAGTCGCTGAGTCCGACATTCTCAGTCTAAAGAAATTCAAAGTGGCGGGGTACGTTCAGGCCCGCTACGAGTATCATGATGATGCAATTAGCAGTCCTCTCAAGGGGACGGCTGGCGAGAGCCAGAGCAAGTTGTTGAACAAGTTTTTCGTGCGACGCGGACGTCTTAAGGTGACGTATCAAGCAAATGCCAATGCACTCGGAGTGGTCTACTTCGATGGGTCGGCATCGGGGGTGTCGTTGAAAGAGGCGTATGTGACACTGACCGAACCGAAGTCACAATTAAACTTTACCCTGGGTCAGTTTAACTGGCTATTCGGGTATGAGGTGAGTTTCTCATCGTCCAAACGTGAATTCCCGGAACGTGCCCGTTGGTCTCGCGCATTGTTTCCCGGGGAGCGAGATCGCGGCTTGAAAGTTGAGCGCACCTTTCTGCTCGATCAGCAGTATCCGTTGTCGTTGCAGGCGGGAATCTACAACGGCAATGGCACCGACGATCGCCTGTTTGGAGCGAACGATCCGAACAAGGATAAAGACTTCATTGGACGCGCGTCGTGCAGCTTTGGCATGATCGATCTGGGTGTCTCCGGCTATTGGGGCACACAGTTCAATCCCAGTGATTCGGTAATTCCCAGGCAGTATCCATCAGAGACTGACAAGACCCGTCTCGGCGCCGATGGTCAGTTCTTCTATGAACTGCCCCGACTTGGCGGTGGGGTGCTCAAGGCCGAAGTGGTGACCGGCCAGGAGCCGAAGAACCAGTCCAAGCCATTCCTGACGGCTGACACGACACGCGACGTCATGGGCCTCGACATCGTGTGGGCGCAGAATCTTCGCGACAAATTTCAGTTCATATCGCGACTGGACTACTACGATCCGGATCGTGACATCGAGGATGATCAGATCACCACATATGGCGTTGGGCTGGTTTATTTCTGGGACGGCAACAGCAAGGTCAAGCTGGTGTACGAGATCCCCAAGGCAGGCATCAACAGCCGTTCGGGAGTAGTCACGGTGGACGGTCTGAAGGAGGATGAAAAAGACAACATCCTCACGCTCGAGTGGGTGTACGCATTTTAATCCCTAACACGCGGAGAACAATCAGATGAAAAAATTCATTCTCGGATCGGTTCTGGCCCTGGCGTTGTTGGCCGGTGTGTATGTTGTCGGTAATGCTGCCAAAGCGATTACCATCAAGGGCTCTGACACGATGGTCATTCTGGGCCAACGCTGGGCGGAAACATACATGAACAAGACACCGGGCGCCGTTCTACAGGTCACCGGAGGCGGCAGTGGTACCGGTATCGCGGCGCTTATAAACGGGACAACCGATGTCTGTCAGGCGTCGCGTCCCATGAAGGCTTCCGAGCGCACAAAATTGAAGGAACGGTATTTCACCACCGGTACAGAGATCGCGGTCGCCAAGGACGGGCTCACGGTGTATCTGCACGAAACAAATCCTGTCAGCCGGTTGACTCTTGACCAGCTCAAGAACATCTATGTCGGCGACGTCACCAACTGGAACGAAGTTGGCGGCGAGGACAAGGAGATTACCGTGTACGGCCGTGAGAACAATTCCGGGACATATGTGTTTTTCAAGGACAACGTGCTGATGGGTGACGATTTTTCGCCGATGGTGGCGACGCTTCCCGGTACCGCGAGTGTGGTAAATGCGGTGTCGAAGGATCCGACGGGAATCGGATATGGTGGCGCGGCGTATGGCAAGGGCATCAAGTTTTGCCCAGTCGCTGCAACTGCTGCGGATTCTGCCTACATCCCGGATGCCGAGCACGTTGGCAACGGCAAGTATCCCTTGTCGCGCGACTTGTACTGGTACCTCCGCAACAAGCCGGAGGGTGATATCAAGAAACTTGTTGAGTGGGTGTTGTCACCGGATGGACAGGCCGTGGTCATGACTGCGGGATACTTCCCTGTCCAGATCGAGCAAAAGAAGTAGACTGTAAATAATAAGAGGAGCGCATGAAAACAAAACTCATCTATGCTGTTGCACTTGGCGCCTTGCTGGCCGCAAGTGTCGGTGTAGCCGGTCGTACCATCACGCTGAAAGGTTCAGACACCATGGTGATTCTGGGTCAGCGTTGGGCGGAGAATTTCATGACCGCCAACAAAGAGACCGTGATTCAAGTCACCGGCGGTGGATCAGGCACCGGCATAGCAGCGCTGATCAACGGATCGGCGGACATCGCACAGTCGTCACGCGCGATGAAGGACAAGGAAAAGCTGGAGGTCAAGACCAAGCGCGGAGCCGAACCTACTGAAATCCCGACAGCCATGGATGGTCTGGCGATCTATGTTCACCAAGAGAATCCGATCGCGAAGATCGCGATTCCGAAGCTCAAAGAGATTTATCAGGGCGACATCCTCAATTGGAACGAGCTCGGTGGACCTGACGAAGAGATCGTGGTCTACTCGCGCGAGAACAATTCAGGCACATATGCCTACTTCAAAGAGCATGTGCTCATGAACGAGGATTTTGCTCCGGGCATCCAGACCCTGCCAGGGACAGCGTCGGTAATCAACGCGGTCTCCAAGGATGAGTGGTCGATTGGCTACGGTGGCATCGGATACTCGAGCGGAGTGAAGATTCTGGCGGTTGCGAAGGATGACACTTCGGCGTATTTTGAGCCAACTGAAGCCAATGTTGAGTCGGGTCAATACCCGTTGGCACGTCCGCTGTTCTGGTACATTGTCGGTGAGCCGACCGGAGAGATTAAGAGGTTGGTCGATTGGGTGCTGAGTCCGACGGGACAGAAAGTGGTGACCGAGGTTGGGTACTATCCACTCCCCAAAGCGAAGACAGACGAGAAGGCAAACACGGCCTCGGGCGAGAACTAAGGCCGCAGGACCAGCGTAGCTCATGCCGATTCCAGAATCGTCCATGACGCGCCAGCGCCCGAGTTATGGGTTGCGCGCCAAAGATCGCCGACGCGATACGATCATGAAGTACGTGATTACCGCGTCGGCGTTCGGCGCTATTGGCGTGATTGTACTCATTTTCGTCTTCATCGGCCGCGAAGCGCTCCCAGTCATCACATCTGCTGAAGTGCATGAGGAAGTGACGATCAAGGGAATGGTCACGCCGGTCGAATGGCGCGCCAGCAGGCCCAAGACGTATATCTGGCAGCCAGTATCGGAAGTTCCGAAGTACTCGCTCTTTCCACTTCTGCTGGGCTCATTAAAAGCGACGTTGGTTGCCATTCTTTTCGCGACTCCGTTCGCTGTCGGGGCGGCAATGTATTCCTCCGAATTCGCACCGCGTCGAGCCCGTGAAATTATTAAGCCAGTGATCGAAATGCTCGCCGGGATTCCGTCGGTGGTTCTCGGGTTCTTTGCGCTCATCGTTATGGCGGGCTGGCTCAAGGATGCTTTCGACTGGAAGTACCGGCTGAACGCGACATCCGCGGGTATTGCACTTGGCATCGCCGTGATACCGATCATTTTCACTGTCGCGGAAGAGGCCCTTCGGGCTGTGCCGCGGCAGTATCGCGAGGCGGCGTTGGCATTGGGCGCGAGTCCGTGGCAGATCGCGCGCCGCATCGTCCTTCCGGCAGCAGCACCGGGGATATTCGCCGCGGTCGCTCTCGGTTTTGGTCGCGCCATCGGTGAGACCATGATCGTGCTTATGGCCTCCGGCAACGCTGCCACCTGGACATTGCCGCTCACAGACTCTGTCCGGACCATGTCGGCGACTGTCGCTGCCGAGATGGCGGAAGTTGTCAATGGATCGGCCCATTATCACGTTTTGTTCTTCATTGGCGCGCTGCTGTTCATCCTGACGTTTCTCATCAATCTTGTCGGTGAACTTTATGTGGGCAGACTGAAACGCCGTCTCACTGGAAGTGCTGGATAATCGCTATGGCAGATTCTCCAACCGTCCAACGCCCTGAACCCATTCAGTCTGATCCGCCGCGTGAGTTTCTTGCGCGGAAGTCGCGTTGGAAACGGTTTCTTTCGCCACTGCCAATTCTTACTGGATTTCTTGCTGTATGTGTGGTCGCAATGCTGGTCATCATATTGTGGAATGTTATTGCCGGTGGGATCGGACGACTGACGTGGGAGTTTCTCAGCGGAGCGCCGACTCACGGGATGGCGGAAGGTGGCATTTTCCCCGCCATCTTCGGCACCGTGTTTCTCGTCATCCTCATGACAATCGCAGTGATTCCGCTGGGTGTGGCTACGGCTGTGTATCTGCGGTATTACGCGCGCCCGGATGCGTGGTTCTCACGGGCTGTGCGTGTGGCAGTGAACAATCTTGCCGGTGTACCGGCCATCGTTTTCGGCCTGTTCGGTCTTGGTTTCTTTATTCAGTTCGTTGGCAAGGGTATCGATAACACCTTTTTTGGCGGCACGCTTACGTTTGGACAACCAGCAATCATCTGGGCTTCGCTCACCTTGGCGCTCCTGACATTGCCGGTGGTCATCGTCGCCACGGAAGAAGCTATGCGCTCCCTTCCGAACGACTATTTGGAAGCGTCATACGCACTCGGCGCCACTCGCTGGCAGACGATTTCCCGTGTGGTGATACCGAACTCAATGACGGGTATCCTGACTGGTGGAATTCTTGCCGTATCGCGCGGGGCGGGTGAGGTGGCGCCAATCATGTTCACCGGTGCGGCATACTTTCTGCCGTACCTTCCCAAAAAATTGAATGATCAGTTCATGGAGCTGGGATACCATGTGTATGTGATGTCGACACAATCGCCCGATGTCGAGGCGACTTTGCCGGTGCTCTATACAACCGTGTTGGTTTTGCTTCTGTTGACCTTCGCTCTCAATGCGCTTGCGGTATTGATTAGGTACCGTTTGCGGGGGCGTCAGGCAGTTTGACAGATGATTAAGAACGTGCCTACATTGGCAAGCCGACCGACGACGGATCCATCGCCATCCGACGGTGTGGAGCCACATTCCCGAATGACCGATCCAAAAACCATAAAGATGCGCTCTCGTGGGCTGGACTTCTACTACGGCAAGAATCACGTATTGCACAAGGTCGACTTCGATGTCCACGCCCACTCGGTGACAGCATTGATCGGTCCCTCTGGTTGCGGCAAGAGCACGTTTCTGCGGACACTCAATCGCATGAATGATCAGATTCCCGGCGCGCGTCTGACCGGCGAAGTCTCAATCGACGGCAATGACATCTATCACCCACAGGTGGATGTGACGGCACTGCGTCGGCGGATTGGAATGGTGTTCCAACGTTCGAACCCGTTCCCGAAATCGATCTATGAGAACGTGGCGTTTGGACTGCGTATCGCGGGAGTAAAAGACAAGCGTGTGTTGGACGAGACAGTAGAAGAATCGCTGCGTCTCTCGGCTCTCTGGGATGAAGTTAAAGACGACCTGAACAAGCCCGCGTTCATGTTCTCAGGTGGGCAACAGCAGCGTTTGTGTATCGCGCGCGCTCTGGCGGTGTGGCCGGAGGTGATCCTGATGGATGAGCCGGCGAGCGCGCTTGACCCGATCTCGACGGCCAAGATCGAAGAATTGATCGAAGATCTCAAAGCGCGTTATACAATTGTGATCGTCACGCACAACATGCAACAGGCGGCACGCATTTCGCAGTACACCGGATTTTTCTATATGGGCGACTTGATCGAATTCGATCAGACCGCCAAGATTTTCACAACTCCTACAGAACAGCGCACCGAAGACTACGTGACCGGACGATTCGGATGATGCGGATGGAGCAACTCTAAGAATCATGCAACGACACTTCGATGACGATCTCGCTGAATTGCGCCATTATCTCGTGACGATGGGCGCTCTGGCCGAGTCGATGCTTGGGCAGGCCGTGCGGCTTTTGGCCGAGAACAATCAGCAGGTGGTTGAGCAGTTGTATCAGGATGAACGCGAAGTCAATCGGCTGCACATGCAGATCGACGACACCTGCTTGCGCCTCCTGGCACTTCGTCAACCGGCGGCCGCCGATTTGCGGCTCATTGCTTCTGCGTTGAAGATGAATGCCGACTTGGAGCGGATCGGCGATCAAGCCATTAATCTTTTGAAGCGCGCTCAGACTCTGGATCGTCAGCCGGGGGAGTGGCCCACGATCGACCTGTCACCGCTTGTCCGAATTGCTTCTTCAATGGTAGCGGACGCCCTTGACGCTTTCATCCGCAAGGATGTGGCGCTGGCGCACAAGGTACTTGAAGACGAAAAAATGGCGGATGATCTGCGGCGCGAGATTGAGAGTGTCCTGGTTGTTCAGGCGGAAAAACACGCACACAATTTCATGCAGCTTCTGCAACTCATTCTGGTCACACACCATCTGGAACGTATCGCCGACCACGCGACCAACATCGCTGAGGATGTCATCTACTTTCTCGAAGGCCGCGATGTGCGCCATCACCACTCCGGGTAGCGGCGATATCGATCCGGGCTACGTTTGCGTCTGCAAACGCACCAACCGCGCCCTTGCGTCGTTGATCTGAGTCATCGACTTGTCGCCGTTGCCCCAGTACTCGAGGAACTCGCGGTACTGAAGAATTGCCTCGTCTTTCCAACCGGATTGCTCGAACGCGCGTCCCAATAGATAGTGCCCCTGCACCGACTGCAGGATGGTGAGGGCGCGGAATTCGTCGTAGTAATTTAGAATGCCCTTGAACTGGGACGTCGCTTCTCCGAGCCGACCGTCAAGGAGGCAATTGTGCGCGAGAGTGAAGCGCGCAAGAAACGGGTTGGCCGGGAAGGTAATGCCAGTGAGCAGATCGATTGCCTTGGCGTATTCGCCCTGCACTTGAGCGATGCACGCCGCAGCATACCGATGCACAGCGAGGCGTGAGGTATCAACTTTGCGAATCGCTGCGTCGAGCGCCACGAGCGAATCCTGGGCTTCGGCGATGCGCCCGGTTTCTGCGAGACCCACAGCGTAACGCGCGCGTGGGAAGAATCGCGCATTCACCCCAGACGCCGCGAACAGCGCTGCACCGACCCGGCAATCATTCAAGGATTCCGTGTGATTCCCGAGCATGGAGAGGATATCTGCCTTCATGAAATATTTGTCGGCGGTGAAGAAGGGATCGGTGCGATCCAACTCATCCGCCGCGATTCCTCTGTCGATCACTTCAATCGCTTCTGACAGGCGCCCCTGGGCCATCGGGATCAACGCCAAACAGGTTCGCGCGGTGGATTGCTGCTCCCTCTCTGCGGAATTCAGCAATGAACGGTACACGGAGTCAGCGGCATGGTACTCGCGGCGGAACAGATGCATATGACCCAATTTTGTAACCGAAGGTAAGAAATCTGGCTTGTACTTGAGCGCGTGACGGTATGATGCCATGGCTTCTTCGAGACGGCCATTGTGCGCATAGAGATCGCCGCGTGTGTCGTAGGGGTTCGGCTCATCGGGTGCGAGGGCGATATAGCGATTGATGGATTCGATCGCTTTATCATAGTTACCGGCTTGCTCATAGGCATAGGTCATGTTGTTGTAGGCAATCTTGTGCGACGGGTCCAGCGTGACGACTTTCTCGTACATAGCGGCGGCTGACGCGCCTTGTTGGCGGACGAGATGGAAGTCTGCGAGCAGCACAAGCGCTTCCTTCTCGTCGGGATAGCGCGAAACCAATTCGCGCAACACATTGGCGGACAGCTCCGGTTCCCCGAGCGAGATCCGGCGCTCCGCTTCGATGTACAGTCGTTCCAGTGGCGTTGCGTGTTCGGCAAATCGTGCCGCCTGCTCGGCGGCGCGGTTGGCGGCCGCATACATCATGCGGCTACGATTAGCGCGACTGAGCCGATAGTAGGCCATGGCAAATGTTGAATCGAGAGCGATGGCCGACTCGAGCGATTTGGCGGCGGCCGGATAGTCGAGTTTCCAAAAGCGATCCAAACCTTCGAGATACAATTGATAGGCATCCTGAGAGTGCGTGGTAAGCTCACTCAATGGCCGGTTCGGTTCACGCTCGGCGGCCTTGGGGAGCGCGAGGTCCTCGCGGACAGCCGCGCCCAAACGGTCTACGACTGCGATCAGACTTTCGCCTGCCTGTCCTTCGACTCGCTGCGAGGCAAGAATGCGACCGCTCTCGGCATCTGAGACATTTGAGACGAGGATGAAAGTCGGTTCGAACTGCAAAATGGAACCTGTGAGCAGCCAACTGGCATTGGCTTCGCGCGCGACTTCTCCGGCGACACTGCGGTCGATCACTCTGGTATTGACCTGCCCCAAGTTCTTGAGGATGTCGAAGAGACGTTGCTGGCTGACAACGGCCAGATAGTCCGATTCTGACAGATCGGTGATGAGCAGATTCGTGATCATCTGCGCGGTTTTCTTGGGATCGGAAGGATCAACGACACTGTCGAAGTACATGACCGCGAGAGTATTTCTCTCGGCGTGGGCTTCATTGTCCGAGAGAAGGCGGAAACGGGTCGGGCTGAAGACTAGAATTGCAACCGCAATCAGTAAGACAATTGCCGCCGGTGCGGCGTATGGCCACAGGCGTCGCGGCTTTAGCCGCAAGGAACGCGCAGTCAACGGCGGCAGTGACGCCGGGTCACTCAGCACGTGCGAAAGAACCTTCTCCTCGCGGCGCATGTCATCCAGTAGGTCCTGAATGTTTTGATAGCGATTCTCCGGGCTCTTCGCCAGCGCTGTGAGAACGATCAACTCCAGCCCCTGCGGGCAACTCTCGTTGACACGTGAGGGAGGGAGTGGATGCTCGTTCATGATTCCGTAGAGTACGGCAGCGGGGTTGTCACCATCGAATGGCGCGTGCCCGGTGATCATCTCGTAGAGGACTGAACCGAGCGAGAAGATGTCGGAGCGGTG
>JBKKDE010000209.1:0-5058 GCA_046708665.1 Candidatus Zixiibacteriota bacterium
GCTCTTCAGTCATTGATGCCGTCTCCGAAGCAAATTAAAGCCCCCTGACTATTCCTAAAAAGACGTGACTTGGCCAAGAGCCATACAATATATTGGTTGCCTATAATTGTGGCCGTCACCTTGTAGCCGGTGCGGACACGCGAAGTTGTGCGACCTGCAAAGAGGGACCGTGTAATGAAACTGAGTGAACGCGAACAAGGCGGCGTGGTCATTCTCGAGCCAAAAGGGAAGATCATGGGTGGGCCGGATGCCACCCTGCTGCACGACAAGATCCACGACTTGATTTCTTCCAAGAAATTGCGCGTAGTCATCAACCTGGCAGATGTCGATTGGATGAACTCAACTGGCTTGGGCATCCTCATCGCTGGTCTGACAACATTGCGTGACAACAAAGGCGATCTTAAGCTCGCCTGCGTGACCGACAAAATTCAGAGTCTGTTGACAATCACCAAGCTGGTTACTGTGTTCGAAGCCTATGACACGGTTGATCTGGCGGTTGCAAGCTTCTGATGGAGTCACTCCCGTCTGAGAGGGCGGGAGTGGCACCCCACCTGCAATGACTCCAGCCCCATCGAATTCCGTGAGGCTGGTAATTTCCAGCGATCCTTATCGCATATCCGAGGCCGACGAGTTCTTGGAAGCCACTCTGCGTTCCCATGGCGTTCCGGAATCGATGGTCACAGATGTCGCTATCGCATCCACCGAGCTGATCAACAACGCAATCGTACACGGCAATAAGAGCAATCCCAACAAGACAGTCACGATCGAGGTTGTCTTCACCAGCACGGATTTGACTGTACGTGTCGGGGATCAGGGTGAAGGCTTCAATCCTCAGGAAATCCCAGATCCATTGGCTGAGGAAAACTTGCTGCGCGAGGTTGGCCGCGGAGTCTTCATTGTACGGTCGCTCATGGATGAACTGCGCTATGAGCCGGGGCCGGATGGTGGGACGGTGGTCGTGGCGCGCAAGAACCTGTCTTCGGGCTGAATGCGCATTGACGCTGCTCAAGCGGCGGTCGTGGCGGGGGCCAGCAGGTGAATTGGCAGATTGTCGTCGCGGTACTCTACCTGGCGCTGGGCGCGGTCCTAATCTGGCTCGGGACCGTCATTCTCCGTGAAAATCCCCGCAGCCGTGTCAATCGTATCACCGCAATGATGCTGCTGTTCGCCGGCCTCGGGCCGGTATTCGCAGCAATTGGCTCCACGATCGAGCAAGGGCAACCCGGCTCGACGCTACCCACGACATTTCCTTACAACTTCTTTTTTCTTTGGGAGCTATTCTTCCCTCAGCTCCTCTTGTTCGCGTTCGTGTTTCCGGTCGAGCATCCGCTTTCTACTCGATTCAAGCGAGCGAAGTATTTGATCTTCGCTCCACACATCTTTCATTTTCTCTGGATGGCGCTATTCGCGCGACCCCAAGTGCGTTGGGTCGGATTTCAAAGCGAATCGGCGATATTCCAGACTCTGCTGGCGCCGTTTGACTTGGCAATGCGATTCGGCGCATATGGGTTGTCACTCCTGTTCGATTTTCATCTCAAATTCTTTTCAGTTATCAATCTTCTCTATATCGGTCTGGCGATATGGGCGCTGCGCCAAGGGCACACAGCCGTCACGAACCGCAGACTCAAAGACCAAGTTGGTACTGTTCTGCGTGGGATTCAGCTTGCGGTTGGGCTCTATGCGATCGCCTTCATCCTGCCCACGCTTGGTATAATCAAAGTCTACGAACCGCTTCGGGATGCTCTTATCATTATCGCATTACTGGCCGGTGCCGGCGGCATCGCGTGGTCGATCATCCGGCATCAATTTCTCGATGTTCGCCTGATTGTCCGCCAATCGGTAGTGTTCACAATTTCGTCAGCGTTGCTTGTTGGTTTATACCTGTTGGTTGTCACTCAGGTGGCTGCGTTCGTCCGCAATGTTCTCGAAATTCAGACACCGCTGATCGACGCCGCTTTCATTCTGGTAGTGTTAGTATTCTTTCAACCCGTCAAGGACCGTGTGGATGATCTCATTGCGCGATTGTTCTTGCGGGATCGTTCCGATCCGCGAGCCATTCTCGAAACATTTTCGCGGCAGGTCGCTTCGATCTTCGACATTGCGGACATCAAATCGTACATGCTCTCTGTCATGACCGAACAGCTCTTCGTAGAGCGCGCATTTTTCGTGACTCGCGACTCGTCGCGAAATCTCTACTCATTGGAGCTGGCTGGCCTCTCGGGAGAAGTTGTAGCGTCCGATGACTGGTTCTTCTCTGAGGCGCTCAAACGCGGACGCCCCTGCGCGTTCGAGGAATTCGTCATCGACCGGGGGCTCACGCCGATGACGGAAATTCTCAGTCGATGGTCATGCCGTCTGGTTGTTCCGGTGATTGATCGTGGTGAACTGAACGCGGTGCTGCTGCTCGGCGATAAAGTCTCCGGATACAAGTTCACGGTCGAAGACGTGAACCTTCTCGCGACACTCTCCAATCAATTCGCTGTCGCGATCACGAATGCGCGACTCTATCAAGAGGCCATCGAGAAGCAAAAACTTGAAGATGAGCTCAACGTCGCGCGGCAGATCCAGAAAAATCTATTGCCGCGGACTCTTCCACATAGCCCCCACTTCGAAATCGCGGCATTCACGCAGCCATCGCGCCAGGTTGGAGGGGACTACTACGACTTCTTTTTATTGCCCGATGGATGTTTGGGGATTGTCATTGCCGACGTATCCGGTAAGGGACTCGGCGCAGCCCTCCTGGTGTCACAGCTTCAGGCAATATTGAA
This sequence comes from Candidatus Zixiibacteriota bacterium, assembly GCA_046708665.1. Lineage (GTDB taxonomy): Bacteria > Zixibacteria > MSB-5A5 > WJJR01 > WJJR01 > JACQFV01. Next base: position 2,769 of record JBKKDE010000209.1, read on the forward strand.
AGCCGAGGTACGCCATCAACGGCACGTGGCCAAGGCAATCGCAAGTACCAACAACTTCGTGTGTGAGATCACGTCGTCAGAACAGTTCGCCACGATGGTCTACGCGGAATACAATCAGACAACGCGCGAACTTACATACACAAACGCCGGCCACAATCAGCCGATGTTGGTGCGTCCCGATGGCTCACATGAGCGACTGGACTGCGGTGGACTTGTGCTGGGGGTGATGCCGTCAGTCAATTACGAAGTCGGCTGTGTGCAGCTCAACCCCGGCGATACGATCCTGTTTTTCACCGATGGTTTATCGGACTTGGAATCTCCCGCGGGTGCCGACTACGGCGAAGAGCGCGCACTCGATCTCGTCGTAGAGCACCGGAGTCTGCCAGCCGACTCGCTGGCCCGCGAAGTCGTTCGTGATGCGACGTCCTTCTCAGCTGGCGATCTGGGATTTGATGATCTCACACTTGTTGTATTTCGCGCGACGTGAACCCTGATATACGGCCATTGGAGACGCCATGGAGTACTCCAAAAGCGTATAATCGCAACAATGAGGCTGGTTGAGCCATGCCAACACTTTTCACATACTGCCCACGCTGCGCTGTACCGCTGGAAGACTTCCAGGAGGGTCATCAGTCACGACGTCGATGTTCTGCGTGTGGCTATATCCACTACAACAACCCAGTCCCTGCCGCCGGCGGGATCATCCTGCGGGATCGCGCCATCTGCCTGGTACGTCGTGCCTTCGAGCCGCGCAGAGGATTCTGGTCGCTGCCAGCGGGGTTTATGGAGTACAATGAGTCACCTCGGCAATGCGCAGAGCGGGAAGTTGGCGAGGAGACTGGGCTTGCCGCTCGCGCGACCGATGTGGTGGGTGTGTACGCGGGATTCGATGATCCGCGTCAACACGCGGTCTTGATTGTCTATTGGATGGAGGAACTCGAATTACGTCCAGTGGTTGCCGGCGATGACGCGGACGACGTACAGTTCTTTCGCCACGACAAACTTCCCGAGGGTATCGCTTTTCGCGCGCATCGGGAAGCGATCCACGATACCTTTGCTAGCACACGGTTTGAAGAATTGCAACGTTAGGTGACGATGACCAGAAAGATCACTCGCACGCTATTCATGTTTGTTGGCATTGTATATGCCTTGTTGTCTCTACACGCGAGTGTATGCGGAGCCGCCGACTATGGCGTACTTTCTGCCAGTCGCGATCGGTTCAATTGGACCCCGGCGGCGGTGACGCCGCTATCGAGTGATTCGCTCGTCGGACGACACGATGAGCTGGGGCTGGACCCACGCACTAAGGATGCTTTTAGAACGTTTTTCAGCCGGCATGGACTCATCCTAAAGGGCGACACCATTCAAGCATCACGTCTGCAAGTCAAGTTTGAGAGAATCGATCAGGAGCATGCCGAAGTCGCCTTTGGCGCAATCGACAACGCCATGGGTTCGTCGGAGTTGTTATGGGTGACCGATAGCTCATTCGAGCAACCGGCGGGAGAATTCTGGCCCGGAGATGTCATCGCGGTCAACAGCAACATCACAATCAACGGCGAAGTGGCGGGACATGTTCTACTGATTGGCGGCGACCTCGTTTTGCGCGAAGCCGCGACCATTCGTGGCGGAGCGATTGTCATCGGGGGGATTTTACGGCAACGCGGTGATGGGAAGATCTACGGACCGGTATTCGCACCTGCCGGACACCGCCGTCCCCGCTTGTCCGTCACTCGGGCATGGGAGTTCGAGGACGAGGGGGTCCAATGGGGGCCATCGTTCTCCTACGACCGCGTGGACGGTGCGCGCCTCGGCGGGATCTTTGCCTATCAACGTTCGATTTACTCCCCGCGCCTCTCCGTCTTTGCGGGATATGCCCTCGCGTCGCAGACATGGCAGTATCGGTTCGGGCTCGAGCAGCGACTCCTAAAGACAACAGGGCTGACGGCGCATGGGAGTCTGTTTCGGTTGACTGAGACCGAGGATGATGCGTGGGTCGGGCGGCACGCGAATTCCAGCTACGCGATCATGGCTGGCTCAGACTATCGAGACTACTACGGCACCGATGGCGGCGAGCTTGGCGCCACCTACAAATACCGCGAGCGCGGAATCGTCTCGCTCCGATACCGGAATACCGACTATCGATGGTTGGAGGCTGAGCGCAACCTGTGGCATCTCTTCCGTCCGAATCATCAGTTTCGCGAAAACTTCTCAACCGTCCCGGATGAGATCCTCGAGCCGTTGGTCGATCGATTCGAGGGAAGGACAAGCGCGCTTCACTTCAGTCTCGGGG
>JBKKDE010000210.1:0-9860 GCA_046708665.1 Candidatus Zixiibacteriota bacterium
CCCCATACACCTCCCGAGCGCAGGCGTAGCCGCATGAAATACTGCATCCCCGGCGACAAGTCCGGCCCCTCGTAGCCGAGTCCCGTGAACGAGACATTTCTGACTCCGCTTGACCACAATTCGGCCACCGACCAATCGATATCCGTTCCGAACTCCAATTCCAGGCCATCCTGACCCGCGCTGGACGGATATCGAGTCCAAGTAGCAAACGGCGTCGGATCAGTCACATGGTGGTTGCCGTCCACTGCGTGGCCGATTCGGATATTCCACGGTAGCATTCCTGAGGGGACTCTACGAAGCGCGCCAATGTCATTTCGCGACCCGTCCGGGTCATTGTAAGCGGGGCTTGGGTGGCCGGCGTTAATGCATGGCGATCCATCGCGCAGCATGAATTCGCCCGATGTTGCCCCCAACAACAGCGGACTTGCCGAGATGTTATTGGGATAGCAGCCGTCGCATTCATAATCGTCCTGATTTTGCCAGATCAGATTGTACTCGGCGATTCCCGGCTGACCAGCGAGACCGTGTTCTCTGTTGCTTGCTATTATGTTGTTCAACATCAAACCTGTCGCTGACGCGAAAAAGCCCACACCATCACCATTCGAATAGATCGTATTGTCCAGCACAACGGCGTATCCACCTCCGATGCTGATGGCTCGCCTCTGCGAGTTGTATGCGATGATGTTACCTTCGATGACAACCGAGTCATTCAGAGTGCCAATGCAATTGTCTGCGCCGTTGTTCGATTGTATGACATTTCTGAGCACCGACGCGTGGCTTTGGTTCCAGCACTGAATGATCTCGCGGTTCGAGTCGCCTCCACGAACATCGAAACCCTCGATGACTGCGCCATCTGCAGTTGATCCGTGAATCTTTACCGTCGGTTGCGACGGGTCCGAGGGGCGGACATGAGTGAATTGTGCACCGTGGCTGCTCATGACTGTAATCGATTTGCCTTGAAAATCGATATTCTCGACATAGAAGCCGGGAGCCACAACGATTGAGTCACCAGGATCAGCAATCGCGATTGCTGCCTGGATTGAGGGACTATCAGCGGGGACTTCGATAGTCGCCGCAACCGACGCAACCGGGATGCCCACCACGACAGCAACTAGACATGAGATAGAGTTTGAGTGCACTCGTCGCACGAAGATCTCCCTATCAAAAGGGCAATGAATCTGATCCAAATATAACACAGAACATGCAAGTTCTGTCTCGCTTTTTGACAGCCCAATCCCCTCTTGACTCTTTGTCCCTCTGCCGATATCATAAGAGACGGTTCGCCGTGAGGCGGACTGGCGAGTGAAGCGGGAATAGCTCAGTTGGCTAGAGCATCACCTTGCCAAGGTGAATGTCGCGGGTTCGAGTCCCGTTTCCCGCTCCAAAACACGATAATGACCAACATCGGCGCCGATTTCGACCGCTTCATGGTGAGTTTACTCGAACCACATGCGGTGAGCCATGCCGAATCGTGTTGTCCTGAGTCCTAATCCTCAGGCGGACGCTGTTTTACGACATTTCTGGGCCGCCTTTCGAGTCGGCCCTTTTGTTTTGCCTCGGTAAGTCCGGTGGCACGGACCTTTAGGTCCGTGAGTATGCGAGCAAGATTTCACGGGCCTAAGGGCCCGTGCTACCAGAATCTCAGGCGGGTTAGCCAAGCGGTAAGGCGGAGGTCTGCAAAACCTCTATACGACGGTTCGATTCCGTCACCCGCCTCTTAAGAAATGCGGAATGTAGAATGCGGAATGCGGAATTGGTGTTCTGATTCCGCATTCCGCATTCTACATTCCGCACTGCGCGTGAGCCTGCCGGAGTGGCGGAATTGGTAGACGCCAGGGACTTAAAATCCCTTGTTCCGTAAGGGACGTGCCGGTTCGATTCCGGCCTCCGGCATAATCATCTAACCAATTGCCAGCCAACGTAATAGAATGGGTCCGATTCGGCCATTGGTCCGATTTTCTCTCCTTACACAAAAACTTCCGCCCCAGCGAAACAATACTGAAAAACTCAACGTTCATGTATCTTATGGGTAGGCCACCGTCTTACGGCCATCCGCCCACGTTACTACAACTTCAGCTCGCGGGACCGTCTGTGGCGGTCCATCAGGAGGTCGCATGTCGAGGTGTTTGTGTTTTCTGTTCGGAGTGTGCCTTGCCGTATCCGCACTCACGATTTCTGCTGACCGGGCGATCGCTGATCCTCAAGCATTCCACATCGTCAACATCAACGAAGTGTATAGCAATGCCGACGGCACCCGGCAATTCGTCGAACTAATTTCAGGCGCAGCCGGGCAAAATGTTCTGGCGCCGACTTGGTTGATTGCGCTCAACTCCAACGGCACTGATACAAACATCGTTTTCGATTTCACGTCGAATTTTCTCCCGAGCTTTAATGCCAACGAGATCATCCTGCTCGCCACCGCTGGACTGCAAGCCGACCTGGGAATCACCGCAGACTTCACCATCCCCGACAACTCGCTCTTTCTCGGCAGCGGACGTGTAATCTTTGAGGATCCGCCGCCGCTCCCGCAAGTTGTGGATGCCGTTGCCTATGGGGCCTACACGGGGAGCAATGCCAACTACGGATCACCAACTGCAGCGTTGCCTGCGAATGGTTGTGCGTCGCTTCGTCGCAACATCCAAGACTACGCCCCGCCGAAGGACAACGCGTTACAATGGGGCGTTGCCGCCAGTGCCACGCCGCGCAATCATGCCGGTGATGCGGCGACCATCAACTGCCCGCCAACTGCGCCCGTCCTGGCCGCGATCGGCAATAAGACGACAACTGAACAATTGCTATTGTCATTCGGAGTCAGCGCGGCTGATGACAACGACGACGTGATAGTCCTCACCGCGCAGAATCTCCCAGCGGGCGCAAACTTCGTTAACCACGGCAACGGCACAGGAACGTTCACTTGGCAGACGGACTGCTCGGATGCCGGAGTCTATTCCCCGGTCCTTTTCATCGCGGCCGATGCCGCACTTGCCGATTCCGAATCGATTTCGATTACTATCAACGAACTCTCCAATCCCGCCGTGGCGCGTGATACAGTAGCGGTCGCAGTTGAAGACATCGCGCTGGCGGCGAACTTGCAAGGGTACGATCCCGACGGCAACCCGGTTACATACACGATTATCTCGGGCCCCTCTTTCGGGCAGGCGACCAGTCTGAACTCATCAACCGGTGCGTTCACCTATCAGGGTAACCTGAACCAATTCTCCGGCCCTCCCGATCTCATCATGTTTACCATCACCGACAACAACTGCGTCGCCGATACCGGCCGTTGGGACGTCACCATTACTCCGGTCAACGATGCCCCGGTCGCCAATGATGCGACTGCGGGGACGAATCCGAATACGCAAGTCGCTGTAGGTCAAATGCCAGCCACCGACGTCGATACCAGTCCGCTCACATTCTCGCATATCGATGGCCCCTTCCACGGTGTCACTTCGAACCTCAATACCACGAATGGAAGTTTCGATTACTTGCCGTCGCTCGATTACGAAGGCGAAGACACTGTGTTCTACGCCGTCAGCGATGGCGCGCTCGCCGATACCGCGCGCGTCATCATCACCATCGCCGCCGGATGTGTCTGTAATTGCCACGCCGACCCGATTTGCGATGGATTTACGAATGTCCAAGACGTTGTTGCGATCGTCAACATCGCCTTCCGCGCAGGCAACGATACGATCGACCCGACCTGCTCGCATGCCGGTAGAGCCGACTTGAATTGCGATTGTGTTGTCAGTGTGCTCGATGTCGTTAATGTTGTCAATCACGCGTTCCGCGGCGACACAACGCCGTTTTGCAATCCGTGCAACACTCCGTGCCCGTAGGCCGGACGAGACGTAACGAAACTCCATCGGACGGGAGATCGGCTGTATGAAGCAGACGGTATTGGGTCTTGTGATCGCTCTGACGGGCAATGCCATCGTGTCAGAGGCCGCGGTTATCAAAGTCGGTGGTCAGGAAACCCCCACTGCTATCTTCATCCCGGATTCAGTGCGGATCGCCGCGGGTGACACGGTGCAGTGGTACCAAGTCAACGGGGACCACACTTCCACATCGGGAGTTGACTCCAATGATCCGAATGCGGGCAACGACTACAACGGGATTTTCGGCTCTGCTCCCGTTTCGTTCCAATTCCAGTTCAACACACCGGGCAGCTACGCCAACTTCTGCATACCGCACGAGGCGTTCGGGATGAAGGGAAAGATTGTCGTCACGCCGGCAGTGGCTGCGCATGTCGGTGCCAATGGTGAAGTGACCACGTTCTTCGATCCGGATTCTGTTCCAGTCGCCACGGGAAGCACTGTCGAGTTCTACTGGCGGTCCGGTGATCACACGATTACGTCGGGTACCGGATCGAGTGATCCGAATGCGGGCAATCTCATCCACTCGCCGCTCAATTTCCAGACACCGGCAGTCCAATTATCATTCGGGTCGCCGGGTGTCTATCCGTTCTTCTGCGTTCCTCACGAGATCGGCGACATGCGTACGACAGTATATGTTTCTGATCCCTGCAACTGTCCCTGCGCGGCTGATCCTCAGTGCGATGGCACGATCTCAAACGTGCAGGACGTCGTCCAAACCGTCAATGTCGCCTTTCGTGGAGCCGCACCCATCACAGATGCAGGTTGCCCAAGAGAGCGCACCGACGTTGACGCCAACGGCGTTACGAGCGTCACGGACGTGGTCAAAGTCGTAAACGTGGCTTTCCGCGGCCAATCGGCCGCCGTGAACTACGTCAATCCATGCCTATAAACTACAACCACTCTGCGAAACGGCCACGGGAGCGATTCCGTGGCCGTTTGCATTGGCTCTTGAAGCAATCAACCCGTTAGTCGCCTCTGTTGTGGCCGACTTTCTATAGATTGACAGACATCGCATCTTGGGCTATACTTCGTTAGTAGTAGAAGCCATTTAACTACAAGACTCGCCGGGGCCCTCTGACCCCAACGACCGTATTCAAATCGCCATACGTCGTATACCACGTGGAGGTGGTCCATGTCGTTTCGCGCGTTGTGTCGTAAACCGGCGCCTTTGGCGTTGGTATGTTTGCTGCTTGTGGCCACGACGATCGTGCCCGTGGTGTCAGGGAGCGTGCAGTCGCAACAGTCCCCTGAAAAATCTGCTCCCTCCATCGGTACGTTCGTCCGAGTTGACGGAACGCTCGATATGGAGGCATTGCGCGCTTCCGGCTACGAGGGAGCTCTCGAGCTCGATGGTTTGGCCGCTACCATCGATCCTGAAACCGGGAATCCGACATTTACGCGATCGGAATTCATGTCAGACCCCGCTGATATCGCCTGGTCAGACCAATTCTACCTGTCAGGACTCACAGGCGAGGTCTTGGCCTACACCGTCTATGCGGGTGAGCTTGTCGCAACAGGGACGTTTCTGGAAGCCGACAGTGTCACGGTCAACCACATCGCCCGCTGGGATGGGACACGCTGGCGCTCGCTCGGTTCGGGACTCAACGGCATTGGACACTCCCTGAGTGTTTATGGGGGCCAGCTCATCGTCGGGGGAGCGTTTACTCTCGCCGGTGGGGTCGCAGTCAATAATATCGCCGCATGGAATGGCACGTCATGGAGCGCACTCGGGCTTGGGGTGAGCGCTACATGCAGAGCACTGGTTGTCCACGGCTCCGATCTGATCGCAGGTGGCGCGTTCGGGAATGCGGGTGGTGGCCCGGTAGGATTTGTCGCCCGCTGGAGCGGAGCCACCTGGAACACGATGAGTGGAGGGATGAACAACGATGTTTTCGGACTCGCGGTCTACGCGGGTAACGTGATCGCAGTCGGACGCTTCACAACCGCCGGTGGATCGCCAGCTAACCTCGTCGCCGAGTGGAATGGTAGCGCTTGGAGTCCTCTCGGATTAGGAATCAATAACGATGGCTTGGTGGCGATTCAGTATGGCACAGACCTCATTGTCGGTGGAAAACTCACTCAAGCTGGCGGCAATCCTGCATCTCATATCGCTCGATGGAATGGTACCTCCTGGTCGGCATTCGGCGCTGGTACCAATGGCGATGTGCTCGCTCTTGGTGTGCACGGTGGCGACTTGATCGTGGGCGGTGTATTCTCAACGGCCGATGGTGTTGCGGCCGAAAACATCGCACGGTGGAATGGAGCTGCTTGGTCCGCATTCGGAATCGGTCTGAACAATAAAGTCACCGCGGTTCAGTCATTCGGCGATCTGTATGCAGGAGGCACATTCACTGGCTCTGGCTCGGGGCTATCATACTTCGCGTCGCGCTGGAACGGCGCGACATGGTCCGCGATCACCTCGGGTGGACTGGGGGCTGATAATCAGATACATGGCATGACGGTCTGGGACAATAAACTCATAGTAACAGGTGCATTCTCACGAATTCGTGCGATACGCGCCTCGCGCATCGCGGCGTGGGATGGGACCGATTGGGAAGAGTTAGGTTCCGGACTAAACGGTACCGGATACGACGTGATTACATATGGAGCGAATCTGATTGCGGCCGGTGACTTTACCGTAGCAGGAGGCGTAGCCGCCTCGAGAGTTGCATCTTGGAATGGCTCATCATGGGCGCCGGTCGGCAGCGGAACATCCGCGACAGTGACGGCATTAGAAGTCTACTCCGGGTCTCTCATCGCCAGTGGCCACTTCCTCAAGGCCGGTGGAGTCACCGTCAACAGGATCGCACGCTGGAACGGAACCGCCTGGAGCGCACTCGGCACTGGATTCGATGGGCTCGTCCTCGCTCTAACTATATACCAAGGGGATCTCATTGCTGGCGGCAACTTCGGCTCGAATCCAACCAATTCCATCGATGCTGCCATGGCTCCACTTTCGCGGATTGCACGATGGAATGGTTCTGCCTGGAGCGCGCTGGGATTGGGGGTGAACGCCCCGGTCTATGCTCTCACCGTTTATGATGGCAAGCTGATCGCCGGGGGTAATTTCTCAGCAGCGGGCGGAGTCGCCTCCGGACGTATCGCGAGCTGGGATGGGTCAACCTGGCAGCCGGTGGGATCATCAGGAATGGATCTTCGTGTCCATGGCTTGATCAACTACGGCCTCAAGCTCATTGCCACTGGTCAGCACACATCTGCGGATGGAATCCCGGCGTTTTACATCGCAGAGTGGGACGGTTCAAACTGGGACAACCTTGGATCAGGTCTAAATGTCGAGGGCAAATCGCTCGGAGTATATGACGGTCGACTCTATGTCGGTGGTCTAATGTCAGTCGCTGGTGGAAAGAAATCGGCTCACCTCGGGGCATGGGATCCCGACGCCGACGGCGACGGACTACTCGACGGTGTCGACAATTGTCCTGAGATTGCAAATGTCTCACAGTCGGATGCAGACGCTGACGGACTCGGCGATATCTGCGACGCATGCCCGAATGATCCATTGAATGACTCGGACAACGATGGAATCTGTGACGATGTGGACAATTGTCCAGCGACTTCCAACGCAAACCAAGTCAACAGTGACGGCGACCCACTCGGCGATGCCTGCGATAATTGCGATAACGAAATCAACGGCGGACAGGAAGACGATGACGGCGACAACGTCGGCAACCCCTGTGATAATTGCGCATTGATTGCCAATTCGTCGCAGACAGACACAGACAGCGACGGCCTCGGTGATCCATGCGATAACTGCCCAGAAGACGCCAACGTCTCTCAAATCGACGGCGATGCAGATGGAGTAGGGGACCCGTGCGACAATTGCCCGACTGAATTTAACTCCGCGCAGACGGACTTCGATGGCGACGGAATCGGCGATGCCTGCGACGATCCATCGGTCAACCATGTCATAGTGGAGTCGAAATCTGTACTGGTCGGGGAGACCGGTGTGACAGTTGGAATCTCGATCACCAACGAACTCTATGTCAGCGCAATCGTACTACCGCTCGAGTTCCGCTCGATCACGCCCGGTGCGTTTATCGAAGACACAGTCACGCTCGACACGGCCACTGGTGGGCGTGTCTCGATGAGTGATCTCGTGTCCCAAGTCAACAAGCGCAAGTATCCCACGAGAGCTGGTGTCAATAGCTGCAGCGGCCCCAACTCCGGGACTTACGCTACTGCCGCGGCAAACGTCGACTTTGTCAGCCCCGATGGTGTCATGTGGACAGGGGTCGGCACGGATATCGAAAATCCATGTCTCGCTCCCGGCACCGATGGCACTCCGTCGCTCGGTGGTACACCGTCGCTGAGATTGTATTTCAATGTCAGTTCGACAGTCGGGCAATTCATGATTGATACGTGCTGCGTTACGCCTGCCAACCATCTGGCGTTCACCTACCCTCCCGGCGGCTCCACGGGCTGCACCGGGGAGGGGTCACTTTTAGTTGTACCTTCTTTTACTAGGGGTATCATCACCATCGGGATACTCGACGCCGACAATGACGGCGTCCATGACCCCGATGACAACTGCCCGACAATCGCCAATCCATCGCAGACCAATTCAGATGGCGATACATTTGGCGACGCCTGCGACAATTGTCCAAGCGTTACCAATGAAAATCAGTTGGACACCGATGGTGACCTGTTGGGCGACCTGTGCGACAACTGCATATTCGTCGTCAATCCCGGACAGGAGAATGCGGACGGAGACAGCGTCGGTGATGCTTGCGACATTTGTCCGACGGGAGGCACGGGTGACACAGACGGTGACGGTATCGTCAACGCTTGCGACAATTGCCCCGACACACTCAATCCGCAACAGCAGGACGCTGACAATGACCTGGTCGGCGACGTTTGCGACAATTGTCCCGACATCATCAACGTCTCTCAGTTGGATACAGACGGCGACGGTCGCGGCGATCCGTGTGACAATTGTCTCGAGATTCCCAATGCTTCGCAAACCGACTCCGACGAGGACGTAACTGGCGACGCGTGCGACCCCTGCCCGAACGATCCGCTTGACGACGACGACGGAGACGGTGCCTGCGCGGACGTTGACAACTGCGCCGGAATCGCGAATCCGTCACAGGCCGATGCCGATGTCGATGGAGCAGGAGACGAATGCGACAATTGCCCAGGCGTTGCGAATGTGGGACAGGCCGATGCCGACGCCGACAACATCGGCGACGTCTGCGACAACTGCCCGAACCACTTCAATCCGTTGCAGGAGGATGCGGACAACGACGGAACTGGTGACATCTGCGAATGCGCTTGCGATTGTGCGCATGATCCGCAGTGTGACGGAGTCATTAACAACGTCGTCGATGTTGTCAAGTGCGTAGATGTGGCATTCCGCGCCTTCCCGGCGCTAATTGATCCCAATCCGAATTGCCCGTGGGAACGCTCGGACGTTAACTGCGACGCCGTCACGAGCGTGATCGACGTGGTCAGGTTGGTAAATGTCACATTCAGAAACGCCAATCCAGCCATAGAGTACTGCAATCCATGCCCATAGTTGGTTTATCATCTGAACAACAACGGGGCGAGCCGATCGGCTCGCCCCGTTGCTATTCGTTCTCCGGCGTTGGAGATCGCGACAGTCATGGCGCATTGTTCACCGGTTCGCTGAGCCCTTCAGCGAACGCGCTATGAGATCCCAGATTGGATTGGCCACACGTGGCAGCGCGGGCCTCTCGCCGCGCTCTAACCTTTGCCAATACTCCCACTTGGGCGGCTTGTCACCAAGTTCGTAGTCCATCCCATCCCACGTATCCTCGCGGAATGCATACAATGCCCAGTGCCAACCCGTGGCCATTAGCGACCGGATGACGCCGCCTGAGTACCTCCCAACGTTGCAGATCATACGGCTGCACCCGAATTCCTCAAGGGTGATCCGACTTGCCGCAATTCCATGCCGCTCTTGCCACTTGGTGATCGGTTCGAGAACAACCGTAACCATAAGTG